>CAYOTD010000351.1:0-5958 GCA_964406685.1 uncultured Solibacteraceae bacterium
CCGGCAGGCCGGGAGTCGAAGCCGCGGCGCCGGTGCGGCAGTGGACCACGGGCATCTATCACCCTCGCGCACCGGAGCCGTTCGCCTCGCTGGAGGAGTACCAGCGCTGGTACTCCGCGCAGCGGTTGGCGCCGGCGGATGCGCCCAAGGCCGGCATTCTCTTCTACCACACCAACCTGAAGAACCGCGACATGGCGCACATCGATGCGCTGATCGCCGCCTTGGAGCGGCGCGGACTCGGCGCGGTGGCCGTCTTCGGCTGGCCGCCCACCGCTTGCGAACCCCTGCTGATGGGCCCATCGGGGCCGGCCGTCGAAGCGCTGTTCGCGCTCAACCTCGGCTTCGCCAAGCCCGATGACGCAGCCTTCCTGGCGCGCCTGAACGTACACGTTATCGACCTGATGACCACGAAGCAGACGCGCGCGGAATGGCAGGCTTCGCCGCACGGCGTGCGCACGGATCAGTTCGCGCTGCAATTGGCGGGACCGGAGCGGGCCGGGGCCACCGAGCCGATCACCTTCGCGGCCACAGAGCGCAGCGCCGATGGCAAGACCCCGGTGGCCGTGCCCATCGAGGAGCGCATCGAGCGGGCCGTCGCACGCGCCGCGCGCTGGATCCACCTCCGGCGGACGCCGAACGCGGAGAAGCGGCTGGCGCTGCTTTACTACAACAACCCGCCGGGCAAGGGGAATATCTCGGCCAGCTATCTCAACGTCCCCGGCTCGCTGGCCCGGCTGGTGCGGCGGCTGAACGCGGAAGGCTACCTGACCGGAGCGGAGGTGCCGGGGGAACGCCAGCTGATCGAGATCCTGGAACGCTCCGGCCGCAACGTCGAGCAGTGGGCCCCCGGCGAGCTGGAAGCTATGGTTACGCAAGGCCAGATGACGCTGATCCCGGTGGCGCGGTACCGGCAGTGGCTGGCGAAGCTGCCGGAGAGTTTCCGGCGCGATCTCGACAAGGCGTGGGGACCGCCCGAGCGAAGCACGCTGATGACCATCCGCGGCCGCGATGGGGTTCCGTACTTTGTGTTGCCCGGCCTGCGGCTGGGTAACCTGTTCCTCGGCCCCCAGCCGTTGCGGTCGAGCTTCGCCAAGGCCGCCGCCACGCAGCACGACGTCACGCTCTCGCCGCCGCACTCCTACGTGGCGGCGTACCTGTGGATGCGCGAGCAGTTCCGGGCCGACGCCATCGTGCACGTCGGCCGGCACGGGACGCTCGAGTTTCTGCCCGGCAAGAATACAGGCCAGGCGGGCCACGACGCGGCGGAGGCGATTCTCGGCGACATTCCTTCGCCTTACTTCTACATTACGGACGGCGGCGGAGAATCAATGACGGCGCGGCGGCGCGGCGCGGCCACAATCCTCAGCCATCTGACGCCGCTGCTGGCGGCGGGCGGGGAACAGGCGGAGACGCGGTCCCTGCGCGAGGCCCTGGCCCAGTGGGAGAAGACGCGTGCCGAAGCGCCGGCCCTGGCGGCCCAGTATGTTGCCGAGGCTCGGACCGAGATCCGCAAGCTCCACCTCGATACCCAGTTGGGGTTCGACCTGGACAAGATGGAATGGAGCGCGGCGGCGCAGCGTGTGGGCGAATTCCTGGATGACGCGGAGTCCTCGGCCATCCCGCTGGGGATGCACACCCTCGGCGCGATGCCGCGCGAGGAACTTCAAGTCGAGGCGCTGGCCGAGTTGCTGCGAAGCGGCTTTCAGGAAAGCGAGCGCAAAACGCTGGGAGCGCGTTGGATGGAGTGGGCCACGGCGCTCGCCTCCGGCGGAACTCCCGCGATCGAGCCCGGCTGGCCCACCGGTCTGCGCGACAAGGTGGCCACGCAGTTGGAGGCCGGGCGTGCGTGGCTGCGGAACCTCCGCGCCTCGCCCGCGCGCGAGTTGGACGAGACGATGCGCGTCCTTCGCGGGGAGTACCTGCCGAGCGGCCCTTCGGGCGATCCGCTGCGTGCTCCGGCGGTCTTGCCTACCGGCCGCAACCTGCACGACTTCGACCCCTCCCTCATCCCCACGCCCGCCGCCTGCGCGCTGGGCCGCAAGCTGGGAGACGAGTTGATCGAGCGGGTGCGCCGGCAGACCGGCGCGCCGCCCCGCAAAGTGAGCATGGTGCTGTGGTATGGCGAGACCATCCGGCACCAGGGCGCCATGGAGTGCCAGGCGCTGCACCTGATGGGCGTCGAGCCGCGCTGGAATTCGCGCGGAGTGGTCGACGATCTGCGGTTGATCCCGGAAAGCGAACTGGGCCGGCCACGCGTGGATGTCGTTGCGACCATCGCGGGCATCTATCGCGACGGCTTCCCCGACAAGGCCTTGCTGCTGGACCGCGCTTCGCGCTTGGTGCAGCAGGCCGGCGACAACACGCTCAGCCGCAACACGCAGCGCGCGGTCGAGGAGTTGCGCGCCAAGGGACTGAGCGAGGAACAGGCGCGGCGGGCGGCCTCCGCCCGCATCTTCGGACCCGCCCCAGGCGATTACGGCGGCGGCGTGGCGCACCTGGCCAAACAGAGCCGCGACGCGCGGGAGCCGGGTGCGGTGGCCGCAGCCTATTTGCGGCACAACAACCACGCCTACACGGTCGAGGGATGGGGCGAATCGGCTCCCCACGCGCTCGCCGCCCAGCTTGCGGGCAATCAGGCCATCGTCCATTCGCGGGCGACGAACCTCTACGGCGTGCTCGACAACGACGATTTCTTCGATTTCGCCGGCGGACTGAACGCCGCCACCAAGAGCGTCAACGGCGGCGCGGCGCCCCAGATCTACGTCGCCAACCTGCGGCGGCCGGGTAACGAGCGGCTGGACGACTTCCGCAAGTTCCTCTCCGCCGAACTCAACGGGCGGGTGTGGAACCCGAAGTGGATCCGCGAGATGAAGTCATCCGGTTACGCCGGCGCCCGCGAGATGGCCGACCACATGGAGAACATCTACGGCTGGCAGGCGACCACGCCCGAGCAGGTGGACGGCTCGGTGTGGCAGAGGAGCTACGAGGTTTACGTCGAGGACCGCCACCGTTTGGGCTTGAAGGAGTTCTTCGTCAAACAGAATCCCCACGCGCGGCAGAACCTGCTGGCGCGTCTGGTGGAGGTGGACCGGCAGGGCAGCTACCGGTTTACGCCGGAGCAACGGGCGGTCTTGATCCGGGAGTATCTGCGCAGCGTGATCCAGAACGGCGTGGGTTGTTCGGCCAACACCTGCGGCAACCGCGCGCTACAGCGCTACGTGGCCGCGCAGGCCCGTTCGTCTGTCGGCGGCGCGGAGGCGCGGGCCTTTCAGGCGCGCTTCGACCGCGCGTATCGTAGTTCAATTCCCAGGATCGCCGCTCCGTCGTCGTCGTCGCGCCGTTTCCTGCGCCGCCCGTTTCGGATGTTCCAGGTGTCGATGACGGAGCTGGCCGCCGCGCATCCGGCGGTCCGGATCGGATCGGCCGTCTTCCTGCTGTTCTTCGCCGCCAGCGCCCTGCTGGGCGCGGGGCACGCGCTGGGTCTGCGCTGGAGCCGGCAACCGCTCGTGGAGCTGAACGTGGCCCGCGAGTGATTACGGCCCACGCCTCCCGGCCTGCTGCTATCCTTGTCTGTGGACCGCTTCTTACGGCGTGAAGGAATAACAAGATGGCTCGATTCCCAAGACTGAAGACTCTGACGACGATGATCGACACCGGGCTGGTGCCGGTTTTTTACAACCCGGACGTCGAGGTGGCGCGCAAAGTCGCCGCGGCCTGTCTGGCCGGCGGCTGCCCGCTGCTGGAGTTCACCAACCGCGGCGATCACGCCTGGGAAGTGTTTTCAGAGTTGGAGCGCTACTGCGCCAAAGAGCTTCCGGAGTTGATCCTGGGCGTGGGTTCGATCGTAGACCCGGGCACGGCGTCCCTCTACATCAACTGCGGCGCCAACTTCGTGGTGGGCCCGCTGCTGAATCCGGAAGTCGCCCGGACCTGCAACCGCCGCAAGATCCCCTATTCGCCGGGCTGCGGCAGCGCTTCGGAAATCTCGCAGGCCGAGGAATTGGGCTGCGAGATCCTGAAGGTCTTCCCGGGCAAGGAAGTGGGCGGACCGGGCTTTGTGAAGGCCGTCAAGGGACCGTGCCCCTGGGTGTCGATCATGCCGACCGGGGGGGTGGAGTGCAGCGAAGCATCGCTGAAGGCCTGGTTCGACGCCGGCGTGGTCTGCGTGGGCATGGGCTCGAATCTCATCACCAAGGACCTGCTGAAGGCCGGCAATTACGAAGGCATCGCGGCCATGGTCCGCGACACCCTGGCGACGATTCGCAAGATTCGCGGAAAGTAGAAGACCGGGCTATCGCAGCGCCTGCTCCAAATCCGACAGGATGTCTTCGACGGCTTCGATGCCGACCGACAGGCGGACAAGGTTCTCCCGGATGCCGGCGCGCGCCTTATGCTCCGGCGGCACGTCGCGGTGTGAACTCATCCACGGATACAGCAGCATCGAGTGCACGTCGCCCAGCGAGGTGGCGCGCACGATCATGGTGAGCCGGTCCATGAACTCGAACACCTGATTGCGCCCGGCTTCGCGGATCTCAAAGCTCACCATGGCGCCGAAACGGCCGGCGGGCAGCAACCGGCGGATCACTTCGGCGTCGGGATGCCGCGGATCGCCGGGGAAGTAGACCCGCTCGACCCGCGGGCACGCGGCCAGCCACTCCGCCACCCGCGCGGCGTTGGCGCACTGCCGCTCCATGCGCAAGGGGAAGGTCTTGACGCCGCGCATGACGAGATAGGCTTCAAACGGGCCCAACTGCGGACCGGTGACGCGCGCCGTGGCGCGCAAGGCCTCGTAGTGTTCCGCGTCGGAGGTGACGGCGCCGCCCAGCACATCGCCATGGCCGGACAGGTACTTCGTCAGGCTGTTAACCGACAAGTGCGCGCCCAACTCGATCGGACGGACCAACAGGGGAGTGGCAAAGGTGTTGTCCACCACCAGGGCGGCGCCCGAGCGGCGGGCGGCCTCCGCGAGTTGGTCAAGCGGAGCGACGCGCAGCAGCGGGTTGGAGATGGTCTCCATCAGCAGGCAGCCGGGTTTGAGTTCGTCGAGGGCCCGTTCGACCACGCGCGGGTCGCAAAAATCGCGGTAATGGACCGCGTAACCGAGCGGCTCCAGAATCTGGCTGAGCAGCTTGATGGTCGCTCCGTAAAGGGCGTCGGCGGCCAGGATCACGCGCGGCCGGGCCTGAGTCGCCACTCGCAGGGCGATTTCAAGAGCGGCCATCCCGGAAGCCGTCGCCAGCGAACCGCGCCCGGCCTCCAGAGAAGTTACTACCTCCTCCAGCGCGCTATTAGTCGGGTTATCATAGCGCTGGTAAGCGTAGCCCGGGATCTCGAAACCGAAGACCTTGTCTAGATACTCAGTGTTGTCGTAAAAGTAACTTGCCGCCGTGTAGATTGGCGTCGAGACGGGAACCTGCGGGCCGGCTTTCTTGCGGTCGCCGGTGTGGACCGCGCGGGATTCTATTCTCAATGCTTATTTCCTTTTCCAGCGGATGCCGTCGCGGGTGTCTTCCAGGATCACGCCCTGCGCGGCCAACTCGGCGCGGATCTCGTCCGCGCGTTTGAAGTTCCGCGCTTTGCGCGCCGCCAGGCGTTCGGCAACGAGCGCTTCAATGGCCTCGTCCGCCAGCGCGCCCGACTTTACGGCCGGCTTGAGGACGTCGAAGATGGCGTCGAAGCTCGCCAGCAACCGGCGGGCTTCGGCGGCGTTGCCGGCGCGCAGTGCGCCCGAGTCGATAGCGGTATTGGCCTCGCGGATGTACTCGAACACAGCGGCCAAGGCCTCGGCGGTGTTCAGGTCGTCGTCCAGGCTCTGTTCGAACTTGGTTGTAGCGGCGGCGGCGCGGGCCGAGAGAGCCGCGTCGGCGCCTTCGGGGAACTTTTCATTATTCAGCCGCAGTTCGAAGTTCCGGAGCCGTTCCACCGCCGTCGCCGCGGCCTTCAAGCCGTCGAAGGTGA
>CAYOTD010000352.1:0-5918 GCA_964406685.1 uncultured Solibacteraceae bacterium
GGTGAGGCGGCCGGGCTTGGAGATGATGTGTTCCGGCACGGCCAGCTTGCCGATGTCGTGCAGCACCGAAGCCGCGCGCAGAGCCTCGAGCTGGTCGCGGTTCAGGCCAAGGTCGCGGCCGATCTCGATGGCGTAGACCTGTACGCGTTGCAGGTGGTCGTGGGTGGCGTGGTCCTTGGCCTCGATGGCGAGGGCCAGGGCTTCGATGGTCCTCAGGTGGAGCGAGGCCACTTCTTCGGCGTGCTTCACCTCGTCGTCCAGCCGTCCCACATAGAGACGGTAGGCGCGGTAGATCAGGTAAGGGACGGGCAGCACCAGTGTCGCCGTCTGCCAGCCGATCAAGCCGTTGAGGGCGTGGTAGACGCCGGCGATCCCCGTGCCGACCAGGTAGTAGGGGAAGGCCCAGAAGTATCCTTCCCTCCAGACGCGGAAGAACGACCGCTCCGCGGTGGCGGCGACAACGATGGCCACCGGAACGGTATTCACCAGGAAGAAGATCGCCGTGGCCAACAGAATCGCCACCGGCTTGTCCGCGGGAGGCTGGGCCACCAGCAGGGAGTGGAACAGATGATCGCCGGCCTTGATGGCCGATGCCGCGGTAGCGAGGTTGAAGAGCACCTGAACCACCGAGGGCCGCCGGGCCGATCGCCAGAAGCACTGCACCAGAGTCGACGCGCAGCCGAGAAGCATCGTCTCCGACAGGTCGAGCTCGAGAATCCCGATGAGAACGAACAGCAGGCTGACGGAAAGCGAACCGACCGCCGTGGACATCGACACCCGCAGGCCGGAGGCCAGCAACGTAGCCATCAGGTAGGCAAGCAGGCGGATGGTGTCGTCGGAGCGGAAACCGAGCAGGGCGTCGGCGGCGGCCACACCGCCGGCCACAATCATCAGGCCGATGAATCCCCTGGCAAACAAGGACATCCTTCTCCCGTATCGACAACCCCGTTGCACTTGGCGTTCCAGCCGCGGCGCTCCGCGACGCCTCTCTCAAGTTGCTGAAAAGAGAGCTTCAGGTCTGAACGGCGGCATTCGCCACCGAAGGGACAGAATGTCGCGCCCGTTCGGCTGTTGCCGGTAACGGCTTCACGCGGAGCGAGTTATCCGCGCCCCGCCAGGGGACGATTTGTCGCCACCACGGACCGGTCGGGTGCCAGCGGCCTCCGGCATAGGTTGAATTGGGCGGGTGAATCGGTCGTTCCGCCTAGGGAAGCGACCCGGCGGCACATAAGACAATGGAGTCCAAATCATGAATGCGGCGCCGGTTCTGCGGACCTACCTTGGCATGCCCGTCCTGATCTGCGGGGAGGCCATGGAGGAGGTCTTCGCCCGCGCCGAACGCGTGGCGCGGACCAGCGCCTCGGTCCTGGTGGAAGGCGAGAGCGGCAGCGGCAAGGAACTGGTGGCACGCGCCATACACTTCCACTCCGATCGCCGCGCCCGGCCGTGGGTGGATGTCAGTTGCGCCGCCTTGCCGGAGAGCCTGATCGAGAGCGAGCTGTTCGGCCATGAGAGGGGGGCTTTCAGTGGAGCGGAGGCGGCCAAGCCGGGGCTGTTCGAGCTGGCGCACTCCGGGACACTATTCCTGGACGAGATCGGAGAACTGGACGCCCGCCTGCAAGTGAAACTGTTGCGGGTGCTGGACGGGGCGCCCTACTACCGGCTGGGAGGGACGCGCAAGGTTTTCGTGGACGTGCGGATCGTCGCCGCCACCAACCGCGACCTGGCGGAAGCGGCCCAGCAGGGGCGGTTCCGGCGGGATCTGTATCACCGGCTCAGCCAGGTCAGCATTCGCGTGCCTCCTCTGCGGCAGCGGGCGGAGGAGATCGTGCCGCTGGCCGAGTACTTTCTCCGCCAGCACAACCCGGCGTTGCGGTTCTCCCCGGCGGCGCGAGGCGCGATGGAGCGCTACGCGTGGCCGGGCAACGTGCGGGAGCTCAGGAACGCGGTCCTGAAGGCCGCCATCTTCGCCGAGGGAGGCTGCGTGGAAGCGGCCGATCTGCCGGAAGAGGTCCTGCACGCGCACGCGGGCGCCTGGCGGGACGAGGATGCGGCCGATCCGAGCCTGGACCGGCTGGAGCGCCGGCTGATCCTGTCCACCCTGGAGAGCACGGGCGGCCACCGCCAGCGCACGGCCGAACTGCTGGGTATCTCGCGCCGCACGCTGACCCGCAAGCTGAAGCTCTACCAGAGCGACACGATGAGCGCGGGGTGCGCCAGTTAGGGGCGAACATGGCGACCGGTTTCATCGAACGGCGCAAGGAAGCGCGAGTACCGGCGGACGGCGAGCTCACCCTCTACATCGACGATCCGGCGCCGGCCGAAGTGTGCGGCCGGCTGGTGGACGTCAGCCGCAGCGGGTTCCGCGCCCGCCACGGCTATCCGCGCTTCGAACCCGGCCAGCAGGTCCGTTTCCGGCATCCGGATTCCTCCGGACGGGCGCGGGTGATCTGGAACCGCATCCTGGAAGACCGGGTGGAAACCGGTTTCCTGCTTCTGGCGACGCTGTAACCGGGCGGCGGCGGGGCGCGCCTTATCCTTTCTTGCCTGTGGCTTTCCGTAAGCAGTACGCTACAACTAGAGCGAACTCATGAAGATTGTCGTATGGCGGCTCGCCCTCCCCGTGTGGGCCGTGGTATTGATCGGGTGCGGCCGGCAGCAGCAGGTGCAGGTGAAGCAGGACTCGGGTCCCATCGCCGTGCGCACGGCGCCGGTGGTGTCGCGCGAGATGCGGCGCGTGGTGGAATCGGTTGGCGCCCTGTTCCCCTACGAGGAAATCATCATCAGCGCGGAGGTGGAGGGCCGCGTCAGCCAGGTGAACGTGGACCTGGGCGACGAGGTCGGCGCCGGGCAGGTGATGGTGCAGATCCAGGAGGACGAGCAGCGCTACCTGCTGGCGCAGAACGAGGCGCAGTTGCGGCAGTCGCTGGAGCGGCTGGGACTGAAGGACGAGAAGGACCGCGTCAAGGACATCCGCGAGGTGCCAGACGTGCGCCGCGCGCAGGCCGACCTGTTCGACGCCGAGCAGCGCTACAAGCGCGCCCGCTCGCTGGTGGACCAGGGCATCGCCTCGCAGGCCGACCTGGACCAGGCGCAGGCCAAGTACAAGTCCCTTCAGGCCGCCTACGACGCGACGCTGTTCCAGACGCGCAACCAGATCCAGGAAGTGGAGCGGTTCAAGGCGGTGGTGGATCTGCAACGCAAGAAGCTGCGCGACACCACGGTGCGGGCCCCGTTTCCGGCGTCGGTCAAGGAGCGGCAGGTGGCGGTGGGGCAGTACGTGCGCGCCAACACGCCGCTGCTGACCCTGGTCAAGGTCGATCCGATCCGGCTGCGGGTGGAGATCCCGGAGCGCATGGCGCCGTGGATCAAGACCGGGCAGACCATCGACGTCCTGTTGGAAGCCTACGCCGACCGCGTGTTCCGCGGCAAGATCTGGCGCATCGCGCCCACGGTAGAGCAGACCAAGCGGACCTTCGTCGTCGAGGCGCTGATCGACAATCCGAACGGCGCACTCAAGGCCGGCTCCTACGCCAAGGCGCGGGTGCCGACCGAGAAGGTCGACCGCATCCGGCTGGTGCCGGCGCGGGCGGTGAACTACGTGCTGGGTTCGAACAAGACCTACGTGGTCCGCAACGGCGTGGTGGACGCGCGCGAGGTGAAGCTGGGCGACCGGTTCGAGCAGGAAGTGGAGATCCTGGAAGGGCTCGAGGACGGCGACCAGGTGGCGACCACCCAGGTGGCGCGCCTCGACACCGGAACCAAGGTCCGCGTGGTCACCGGAGAGGAAGCCCAGAAGGAAGGCCCGCGGAAAGCGGCGGAGTGATGAAACGGGCGCTCGCGGTCCTATTGCTGGCATGGCCGGGCTGGGCGGCGACCAAGGTGCTGGTGACCGTGGTCGAGCAGAAGACCGGCAAGCCGGTGGCCGGGCTCAAGGCGGGCGACTTCACGGTGCTGGACGACCGCACACCCCGGCGGGTCGAGGCGGCCGAGTTCTCCAGCGGCCTGGTCGACGTGATGTTGCTGCTGGACACCAGCCTGGTGGGTCCGATGGTGCAGCCGGTGGCCATGAACCTGATCGGGCAGCTCAAAGAGAAAGAGCAGATGGCGGTGGTGGCTTACGACTCCTCGGCCACCCTGATCCAGGACTTCACCGCCAGCCGGGAGCTACTGGCGCGAGCCATCGGGGGCGTGAAGTACGGCAACAGCCCGCGGGTACTGGACGCGCTGTACGCGGCCATCGACGGCGGATTCCAGAGCGCCAGCTTCCGGCACGTGATTCTGCTGCTGACGGCCGGGTTTGAAGGCCCCAGCCGGACCTCCGAGCGCGAAGTGTTCCGGCTGGCGCGGCGCGCACAGGTGTCCATCTACCCGGTGTATATGAGTGGGAGCGACCGTTCGCTGTTCGAGGCGCTGGCGCGGCAGACCGGGGGCGCTTCGTTCAACCTGCGGGAGATGAAGCGGGCCTCCGACGACCCGCCCGGGACGCGGATCTTCGATGTGATCCGGGCGTGCTACACTCTCACGCTGAGCGGGAACCTGGCCCTGAGCGAGCGGATGAAGATCGAGGTCCGCCGGCCGGAGAAGCTGTTCGTATCGGCCCTCACGCTGGAATAGGCGGCATTGAAAACAAAGAACATAATTGGGTTTGTTCGTACCGGTTCGCTTTTTGTTCGCCTGGAGCGGGCGTGGGAGTGGGAGGCTTCCCGGGTTTCGCGGGGGATTGCTTAACCTATCTGTCAGGCCTGGCGGCCCGTCCCACACCGTTGAGTGTAGCACGGGGATGGAAGGCGGGGGTCGTTGTATACTCGGTTGAGTGGGGCGCGGTTGGTCCGCTCCGCCCAAGCGTGGGGCGAGGGAGGCCGGGTACGCGCGCCACGACCTCAGCCGGTTATGACCTGCGCGTTCTATTCCTGTTCGATCAGTATGCCTCCGGAGGTTTCGAGACTCATCTGGACACGTGCCTGGCCGCTTTGGCGGCCAGGGGAATGGAGTTGTTCTGCATCAGCGGGCCCGATTTCACTCGCAGCCCGGCCCGCTGCTGCGTGCGCCGCCACATAGAGGTGAACCTGCGGCGCCTGACGGGCTCGGCGGTACGGGCGGCGACGGCGCGGTTGCAGGAAGTGATCGAACGGGAGAGGATCGACGCCGTTGTCGTTCATCCCTTCTACTGGTTCGTGCCGGGGGCCGCGGCGTCGCTGATCACGGGCACCCCGTACGCGGTCATGTTTCACGGTCCGTCCACGCCGGAATCGGTCGACTACTTCTATCCCGAGGCCGTCCGGCAGGCGCTGTCGCGATTCGTCTTACCGGGCGCGTCGGGTGTGGTGACGGTGAGCGAAGCCTGTTCGCGGGCGATCACGGTCAGGCTCGGCCGCCACGGCCCAACCCACGTTCTTCGCAACCCGATCGATCTGCGCAAGTTCGATTCGCCGGCGTGGAAGCGGCCGGCTCGGGTGGCTCTCTTTGTCAGCCGGTTGGACGACGACAAACAGGCCGGCTCGCTGGGCGCGCTGGAGTTCCTGGGGCGATGGAGGCAACGGCGGCCGAAATGGAAGATCCAGGCGGCGGGGGGGGGAGCATGCGCGGACAGCCTGCGCGACCGATGCGTGTGTAGAGGCCTGCCGATTGAGTGGCTGGGCCGCCGCCAGGACATCGATCGCCTGACCGCGGAAAGCGGGCTGGTGATCGGCATGGGACGCGTCGTGCTGGAATCCCTCGCCAGCCGCCGGCTCACGGTCCTGTCGGGATGCGAGGGGCTGGTCGGGCTGGTGGACGTCGACAACTTCGCGGAGCTCCAAGAGCGGAACTTCAGCGGGCGCGGATCCCCCATTCGTCCGGCGGAGCAGGTGGTTCGCCAAGTGGAGGAGGCGCTGGATTCCGGCGCGTACCCATTCGAGGAACTTCGCGGCATGGTG
>CAYOTD010000353.1:0-5917 GCA_964406685.1 uncultured Solibacteraceae bacterium
GCCAGCCCGAAGTCCGAAATGCCGTAGACGATGCCGAAGTTGACCGCCTTGGCGTTGCGGCGCAGGTCGGGGGTAACCATCAGCGGGGGGACGCCGAAGACCTCGGCGGCGGTGCGGGTGTGGATGTCCTCGCCGTTGCGGAAGGCCTCCAACAGGACGCGGTCGCCGGAGAAGTGGGCGAGCAAACGCAGCTCGATCTGGGAGTAGTCGGCGGAGACCAGAACCCAGCCCTCGCGGGGGACGAAAGCGGCGCGGATTTCGCGGCCCAGTTCGGTGCGGACGGGGATGTTCTGGAGGTTGGGATTCAGAGACGACAACCGGCCGGTGGCCGCGCCGGTCTGATTGAAGGTTGTGTGGAGGCGGCCGGTGGCCGGATCGATCAAGCCGGGGAGGGCATCAACGTAAGTGCCCTTGAGCTTGGCGAGCTGGCGGTAGTCGAGGACCTTGGCGACGATGGGGTGATCGGGGGCGAGGGCTTCCAGGACGTCGGCCGCGGTGGAGGGGGTCTTGGTCTTACCGCTCTTGCCGGGGGAGGGCAGGCCCAGCTCTTCGAACAGAACCTTGCCCAGTTGTTGCGGCGAGTTGATGTTGAAGGGATGGCCGGCGAGGGAGTGGATCTCGGAGGTCAGCCGGTCGATTTCGGTCTCCATGCGTTCGGCGAGCGAGCGCAGGGCCGCGCGGTCGACGCGCACGCCGGCCTGTTCCATGCGGCGCAGCACGGGGGCCAGGGGCAGCTCGATTTCGGCGTAGAGAGGGCGCAGGCCGCGGCGGTCGAGTTCGGGCGCGATGCGCTCCCAGAGGCTGAAGACGGCCTCGGCGCGGGCTTCGGGCGTGGGGGCGGGCTTGCGGCTGAGGAGACGCTCGGAGAGCGCGTCGAGGTCGCAGCCGGCCGGGTCGGCCGAGAGGAGGAAGCCGCCCAGCATCACGTCGTCGATGGGGCCGCGCGGCGTCGTCCAGCAACGGGCGGAGTCGCCCGATGCGATCGAGCGGGATGGCGCGGCCTTGGCCGGCGCGGGTTGACAGGCCGACGGCGCCGGTGAAGGCCATCTCGCCGCTGGGAGCGGCGACGCTGATGGCGAGCGGGGCGTCCGGCGGGAGCGCCTGGAGCCACCCCTGGATCGCTTCGGCGGATTCCAGCGCGCCGAGATCGAGCGGCGCGGCTTCGGGTTCGGGAGCGAGGTCCTTGAGCAGGCTGAAGAACTCGAGCTCGCGATAGATCTCGCGTAGCGCGGCGGGGTCGGGTTCGCGCGCGGCGACGGCGTCGAGTGACCACTCGATGGGCACCTGGGTCTCGATGGTCGCCAGGCGTTTGCTGAGCAGGATCTGATCGCGGTTGTTTTCGAGGCTTTCGCGGTAGGCGCGTTTCTCGACTTCGGCGGCGCGGTCGAGGGCGGATTCCACCGTGCCGAAGCGCAGCACCAGGTCGCGCGCGCCCTTGTCGCCGATGCCGGGCGCGCCGGGGATGTTGTCGACCGCGTCGCCCTTGAGCGCCAGCAGGTCGGCCACGCGCTCGGGTGGGACGCCCATGAATTCGGTCACCTTGGCCGGGTCGTAAAGGGTGTCGTCCTTGGCAGGGTTGAGCATCGAGACGCGGTCGTCGACAAGCTGGAGCATGTCCTTGTCGCTGGAGACGATGACCACGTCGACGCCGGCCTGAGCCGCGCGGCGGGAGATGGTGCCGATGACGTCGTCGGCTTCGTAGCCGGGATACTGGAGGACGGGCACGCGCATGGCTTCCAGCAGGCGGGCGATCCAGGGGATCTGCTGGGCCAGTTCTTCTGGCATCGAGGGGCGGTTGGCCTTGTAGTCGGGGAATTCCTGCTCGCGCAGGGTGGGTCCTTCGCTTTCGAAGACCGCGGCGAGATACTCGGGGCGGTAGGTGTTGCCGAGCTTGCGCAGCATGTTGTGAAAGATGTAAACCGCTTCGGTCTGAAGGCCGCTGGCGGTGCGCATGGGCGGGGCCGCGGAGCGCGCGCGGGCGTGAAAGGCGCGGAAGATGAAACCGAAGCTGTCGACCAGAAACAGCCGGGGACGGGACATTTCACACCATGATATACCGAGGCGGTGTCCGGCGGACTGTGTCTGAGACGCAACACACTTCGACGATATGTGTCCATTCCGACACAAGCGACTCGAAGGAAATACTCTGTAATGAATTAGTTACAGATGGCCGCCGGAGTGCTGTTGAGGAACCCCTATTTACACGCTGTGTTTGTTCGGAGGACCTGGTGCGATACGAGACTACTGTACAACGGCCCGTGGAGGCGACCGGCATCGGGCTGCACAGCGGCGTGCCGGTGAGCATCCGGATTCTCCCGGCGCCCCCGTCCACCGGCATCGTTTTCGTACGCACGGATCTGGAGAATTTTCAAGTGCCCGCAAGCTGGCGCTATGTCGCGCGCGTCAGCTACGCCACCAGCCTGATGCGACAGGGCGTTCTCATCTCGACCACCGAGCACCTGCTGAGCGTCTTCTACAGCATGGGGATCGACAACGCCTACGTGGAGATCGACAATCTGGAAGTCCCCATTCTGGACGGCAGCGGGTTGTCGTTCGTGGAACTGCTGCGTCGCGCGGGGATCCGGACGCACCGGCGGCGGCGGCGTTTCATGCGCATCCGTCGGCCGGTGTCGGTGGAGGCCAACGGGAAACGGATCTCGATTCTGCCGGCGGACCGGTTTCTGCTGACCTGCGACATCTACTTCGATCACCCGCTGGTGGGCCGGCAGAGCATGGAACTGGAACTGACGCCGGAGCAGTTCGCCGCCGAGATCGCGCCGGCGCGGACCTTCGGTTTCATCTACGAGCTCGACCAGATGCGGAACATGGGGCTGATCCGGGGGGCGAACCTGGACAACGCCGTCTGCTTCGACCGCCGGGACGTGATGAACCCGGAGGGGCTGCGCTTCGCGGATGAGTGCTGCCGGCACAAGGTGCTGGACCTGATCGGCGACCTGGCGATGATGGGGCGGCCGCTGCTGGGCCACGTGATCGCGGAGCGGGCCGGCCACGCCATGCACGCCGCGCTGGTGTCGCGCATCATGTCGGACCCCTCGCTGTACGAGATCGTCAGCTTCGACCAACTCGCCATGCGCGTCACCGCTGCGTTAGTCTCGTAGGGGTGCGGACGCTTCCCAACCTGCTCACTCTGGCGCGACTGGTGTCGGCGCCCTTCCTCGCATGGTTGATCGCATCGGGCCGCGCCGAGGTTGGGATCTGGTGTCTGGCCGCGGCGGGGCTCACCGACGCTTTGGACGGCTGGCTGGCGCGGCGGTTCGGAGGGGTCACGCCGCTGGGCGCTTATCTGGATCCGATTGCCGACAAGGTGCTGGCGGGGGCGGTGTTCGTGGCGCTGGGATACGCGGGAGCGGCGCCGTGGTGGCTGGTGGGGATTGTCTTCGGGCGTGACATCCTGATTTTGGCGGTGGCGGGACTGTTCCTGGCGTTCACCACGGTTCGCACGTTTCGGCCTTCGGTCTGGGGAAAGCTGAGCACGCTATGCCAACTGGTGGCGGCGGGTTTCGCGCTCGGCGGCCTGGCCTTTCCCCGGTTGGGGGTCGGCCAGGCCGCCGCGGCGCTGATGTTGGTAGCCGCCGCCGCCACTCTGTGGAGCGGGGTGGATTACCTATACCGCTCCCTTCGGTCGCGGCTCAGAACGCCAGCTTGAGGCCGAACTGGATCTGGCGAGCGGGGCTCGACAGGCTGGTGATCGTGCCGAAGCTGCTGGAACTGACGTTGCTGCTCGGGGAACCGAGGTTCGTCGTGTTGAAGAGGTTGAAGAACTCGGCGCGGAACTGAAGCCGTACGGATTCCCACGGCAGGGCGAACTCCTTGTGCGCGCCGCCGTCGAAGTTGAAGATCGACTCGGTGCGGCCGACGTTGCGGCCAAGGTTGCCAAACGGCTGCGAGGGGTCGTTCACGTTCTGCTTGTCGGGGGCGGCGAAAGCGGCCGCGTTGAGGTACTTCGACGCGCTGCGGCCGGCGGTGTAGATGCTGCCGCCGAGGTAGTTGGGGCGGTAGCTGGGCGCGCCGGAGACCTGGAAGGCGGTGGGCGCGCTGTAGGTGATGTTGATGGGCTGGCCGCTGGTCATCAGGTTGATGCCGGTGAGGCGCCACCCCCCAAGGACGGCGTCGACGGCGCCGCCAATATTCGAGCCCCACTTGCGGCCCTTGCCGTAGGGGACCTCCCAGACGATGGTCGAGGTGTTGTTGAAGGGCTGATTATAGCTGCCGAGCGCCTTCTCCGCGGCGACGTTGCGGTAGTTGACCCGGGAGTTGTCGCCGTTGTAAGCCTCCAGGTGGCCGGCGGCGTTGTCGATGGCCTTCGACCAGGTGAAACTGTTCAGAAGGTAGACTCCGCCGGCGTACTTCTTCTCGATCTTCATCTGAAGGCCGTGGTAGGTGGCGAAGCCGCCGCCCCAGGAGATCTGGATGTAGCTGAATCCCTGGATGGGACGGCGCGCGTCGATGGTCAGATTCTGGCCCACGGCGTTGGGACGGGCCTGGTTGTAGTCGCCCAGAATCATCAGGCCAACCGAGCGGTTGCCGACATAGGCGATGTCAGCCAGCAGGTTGTGACTGATCTCCCGCTGAATGGTGAAGTGCCAGCTCTGCACGTAGGAGGTACGGTAATCGGAGGGGGTGTAGTTGGTGCGAGTGGTGGCGGTGGAGAAGTTCGAGGGATTGACCAGGCCCGACGGGAAGCCCTGCTGCGTGAGCCGGAAGCAGTTGCGGTAGTTGTCCCCCGTGCACAGCGGCAGGGTTGCCACCTGGCTGATGGTCAGGTTGACGATGCTGGGGCCGTTGTAGCCGAGCAGGTTCTCGCCGCCCAGGCGGTTGAAGTGGATGTAGCTGATGCCGTAACCGGAGCGGACCACGGTCCGCTTGGTGGCCTGGTAAGCCAAGCCGAGGCG
This sequence comes from uncultured Solibacteraceae bacterium, assembly GCA_964406685.1. Lineage (GTDB taxonomy): Bacteria > Acidobacteriota > Terriglobia > Bryobacterales > Bryobacteraceae > JACQZT01. Next base: position 4,914 of record CAYOTD010000353.1, read on the forward strand.
GGGCGCCCAGTTGTTGCGATCCGGGTGAACGAGGGATCGCTCATAGATGCCGCCGCTGCTGGCCTGGATGAGCTTGATGTTCACGGGATCGAAGCTGGAAATGCGATTCTTTTCCTCCCACTGCGGAGTAGCGAACTCGTAGCGGGCGCCGACATTCACCGTCAGTTTCGGGCTGACCTTCCAGTCGTCCTGGAAGTAGGCGAAGTGCATCCGCTGGCGGTAGTTCAGGACGATCTCGTTGTTCAGGCTGTAGCTGGACTGGGCGCCGAAGAGGAAGTCGGCGAGGTTGTACATGTTGTTCGAACCGACGCCGGAGGGCCGCGAGAACTGGCCCGAATACGAGTTCTGCCCGTACTGCGGGTTGAAGTCGAAGATATCGGTGTTGATCGCCTGGTACTCGTAGCCGGCCTTGAGAGAATGGCGGCCCATGACCTTCGAGTAGTTCAGCTTGGGGTTAACGACGAACGGGTTCTGGAATTGCGGGTTCGAAGACTGGCGGCCCATGCTGGTATAGCCGGAGACGGACTGGCTGGTGAGGCCGCCGCCCACCACCGGCGAATCGGGCAGGCCCGGGATGCCGTACTCCTTCAGCATGTTGCCGCGCTCGAAGCCGAGCGGGAACTTGCCGCCCTCGAACCAGGAAACGCCGAGGCGAAAGTCGATCAGCGAGGAGGGAGAGAGATTGTAATTGAAGCCGGCGGCAATCTGTTTGTTGAGAGCACGAACGTTGCCGTTGGCGTCACCGCCGGAGAGGCCGGGGATCACGTGGTTCTCGGTACGCTCGAGCAGGCGGTGGCTGTAGCGCGCGAAGCCGTTAAGTTTGGACGTGACGTAGTGGTCGTAACGGATGTCGCCCTTGTTGTCCACCCAGGGCGTGGGTGTCAGGTACTCCCAGTTGTTGGACGGCAAGACGCCGGGGGCTGTGGAGCGAATGGGCGTCGGCAGGTCGCCGAGCACCTTCTTCGCGAACGAGGAGATGGCGCTCGCCGGGATGACGCCATTCG
>CAYOTD010000354.1:0-5916 GCA_964406685.1 uncultured Solibacteraceae bacterium
TCGGGGCGGCGCAGGAGTTCGAGGACGATGGCCTTCTTCGAGCCTTCGCGCGCGGGCTTTGCCCCGTCACCGGTGGTGGCCTGTTTGGTGGCCTTGGCCGGCTTCGGCGCGACGGGCGCGGCCTGGGGCGCGGGGGTGGGCGTCAGGGCCTGGACTGCCTTCCAGATCCGCGTCACGGCGGTCTTGCGGTCGGTGAACTTCTTCACCGGCTTCAGGTCGCCAAAGGGCGGCACGCCGGCGAAGCCGTTCCAGATCTCGACCAGCCGCTCAGCGGGCCAGTTGGCGGCGAGCTTGGCGAGTTCCTTCTCGCTCGAGAATCGCACGTACTCGTCCGGGATCGCCTCTCCCGCGAGGTAGGCGGTGATCGTGCAGTCGTTGTCGATGGCAAACGTCGTCATAGCAGGTGTCCTTTCTATCGGGTCATGCCGGCGAGTTGATCGTCGGTGGTTAGTTGCAGGTTCTTGAAATAGCCGCTGGCTAAGCGCGCCCAGCCGAACGGCGTCGAGATTTCATGCCGCGCCGCGATCCGGCTCAACTTGATGCGGTGCATACCGTTGGAAAACTCCTTCTTGAGGTGGCCCCAGCGGTCGAGCTTCCAGCCGTTACGCGTGGCCCAGGCAATCAGTTCTTCGCGCGTCATGGCCATGCGTTCAGTCCTCCAATCGGCGGTCAATGAGGCCGCTCGAGTCTTCAACCGACTGCCGGATGTCGTTCCAGCAGTCGCGGCAGAACTGGGCTTTGTCGAGGAGCAGCCCCTCGCGGTTGGTCAGTACCAGCTCGCGGTGGATCGGCTTCGCCTCATCACAAAGCGAGCATTCGATGTAGGGTTGTGCAGTCATGGTTTGTCTCCTGGTTCAGTACTCGAGGCCCTTGGCGTCGACTGCGCTCGGGTCGCCCAGGTCGGCGAGCACGTAGGCGAGTTGCTCGGTGATGCGGCCGAGGTCGCCCGCGTAGCCCCAGTCGGCGGGCGCGGCGGCCTGCCGCTTCTTGTGCTCGGCGAGGCGCGTGGCGATGCGCTTGAGCAGATCCTGGGCTTCGGCGTACCGCGCGGCGTACAGGTGAGCGGCGGTTTGCGTGGTCGATTGCGCTTTGGTGTTCCTCATTGCGACTCCATTCATCGCTCGGGGGCGGCGAACAATCAAGCAGAATCGAACAACTGAATCTCGCGACGTTTCAAACAGATAGGGCCGGAGATGTCGGATAGGCTCATGACCCAGGCCGAGTACGCGCGGCACCGCGGCAAGAGCCGCCAGTACATCAGCCGGCTGGCCAAGGCCGGCGTCCTGGTGATGCGCGGCGGCAAGGTGGATGCGCCGGCGTCGGATGCGGTGCTCGACGACCGGCCCGAACCGGTCTCCGAACGCGTGGCCGCCGCTCCGATTGAGGCTGCATCCACGGGGACGACGTTTGCCCAAGCCAAGACCGCCGACATGGTCTTCAAAGCCCGGCTGCGCAAGATCGAGTACGACCTGAAGATGGGCAAGCTGATGGAGACCGATCTGTTTCGCCAAAGGATCGAGGCGATCCTTGTGGCAATTAAGGAAACCGTGATGGCTTGGCCGAACCGCGTTGCGCCGGAAGTTGCGCCGCTCACCGATGAACGCCAGGTGTGGGACGTGCTGATGCGCGAGGCGCGCGTCCTGCTCAACGATACCCATCGAGCCGTCCAACATGCGCGTTGACGAACTCCAGATCCTGGCCGCCGATGTGCTGTTACCGCCGCCGGACCTGACGGTGTCGCAATGGGCGGATCAGAATGCGCGGCTGAGTTCGGAGTTTGCGGCGGAGAAGGGCGAGTGGCGCACAGACCGGGCGCCGTACCAGCGGGCGGTGATGGATGCCATGGGCCCGTCGAGCTCCTACGAGACGGTCGTCATGATGTGGGCAGCCCAGAGCGGCAAAACCAGCCTTCTTGGGCACTTCCTCGGCTACATCATCGACCTGGATCCGGGGCCGGTGCTTCTGGTGGAGCCGCGCGAGGTGGACGCCGAGGCGTTCTCCAAGGACCGCTTGGCTCCGATGCTGCGCGACACGCCTTGTCTGCGGGGCAAGGTGGCCGATGCGCGTGCGCGGGATTCGAACAACACGATCCTGCACAAGAAGTTTTTGGGCGGCTCGATAACGCTTGCGGCGGCGAACTCGCCGGCGGGCCTCGCGATGCGCTCGATCCGCTACTGTCTGCTCGACGAGGTGGACCGCTATCCGGCCAGCGCCGGCAGCGAAGGCGATCCGGTGAACCTCGCCATCACACGCACCGCCAACTTCTGGAACCGCAAGATCGTGCTCTGCTCGACGCCCACGACGAAGGGCGCCTCGCGCATCGAGCAAGCCTGGCTCAATTCGAACCAGCAGAGCTTCTGGGTGCCGTGCCCGCACTGCGGCGCCTACCAGGTGCTCGCGTGGGGCAACCTCGTCTGGCCGAAGGAGGCGCCGGAGAAGGCGCAGTACCGCTGCGAGCACTGCTCGAAGCTGATTGCCGACTGGCAGAAGCACCAGATGCTCAAAGCAGGCGAGTGGCGTGCGGCTCGGCCCGAAGTAAGCGACATCGCCGGTTTCTGGATCAACGGCCTGTACTCGCCGTGGCGCAAGTGGGGTGCGCTGGCAAAGAAATTTCTCGCCGACAAGAAGTCGATTGAGACACTGCGGGAGTTCGTCAACACGGTGCTCGCCGAGCCTTGGGACGATGCGGCGGAGACCACGGTTGACCAGACGACGGTGATGGCGCGGCGCGAACACTACCGGGCGGCGGCGCCGTATGGCGCGGTGGTGCTGACTGCCGGCATCGATGTGCAAAAGGACAGGCTCGAGCTGGAACTCGTCGGGTGGGGGCGCGGCGAGGAATCCTGGTCCATCGAGTACCGCGTGCTGCCGGGCGATCCGTCGGGCGCGCTGGTCTGGCAGGAACTCGATACGTATCTCGAGCGCCGCTGGCCCCACGAAACGGGGATCTCGCTGCCCGTGTCGGCTTACGCGATCGACGCGGGCTACGAGTCGCAGGCTGTTTACGATTTCTGCCGGACCCGGTATCACCGGCGCGTCTTCGCAGTAAAGGGCAAAGGTGGCCCGCTGCCCGTCTGGCAACGCAAGCCTACGGCGAAGAACATCCGCGGCGAGAAGCCTTGGATCGTCGGCACGGACACGGCGAAGGAAACGATCTACGGGCGGCTCAAGAATCCGACGCCGGGCACGCCCGGTTACTCGCACTTTCCAGCCGACCGCGAGGAAACCTACTTCGAGCAACTCCTGGGCGAGGTGCTCGTGACCACGTACGCGAAAGGCCAGCCCAAGCGCGAATGGAGGCCGAAGCCCGGCGTCCGGCAGGAGGCGCTCGACGCGCGCGTTTACGCTTACGCCGCGCTGCGGGCCCTCATCTCGATGGGCCTGTCGCTCGACAACGAAGCCGACCGGATCCTCGCGGCGAACCGCCCCCGGCCTGTGCCTGAGGATGAGCGGGATCGCGAACGCTGGCTGGGCGAGCGAGGAAGGAAGTGGCTCACGCGATGAAAGTCCGAAGTCAGCCGAGCGCCCTGGGTACTCCCGGCGCCTGGGAGTACCTGGTGGTCACCGGCGATGCCGAATCGCCGGACCTGCTCATCCGATACGGCGCGCAAGGGTGGGAGCTTGTCACTGTCGTGCGCGAGCTCGGGACGCGAGCGACGTTCTACTTCAAACGGCGGCTAGCATAGATGGCCTGGACGCAGCAGCAACTTGACGCCGTGGAGGCGGCGATCGCCAGCGGCGAGCTGACCGTCCGCTTCGGCGATCGCACGGTGACCTACCGCTCGATGGAGGAACTCCTTCAGGCTCGGGCCGTGATCCGGGAAGCGCTGGCCGCCGAATCCGGCACTACGACAGACCGCTTCTCATTTGCTCAGACCTCAAAAGGATGAACTGGCTCGATAAAGCGATCGCCTGGGTGTCGCCTGAGACGGGTCTGCGCCGGATGCGCGCGCGGCGCGCCGGGGAACTGATCCGGTTGGCCTACGAAGGCGCGCGGACCGACCGCCGCACGGGTGGCTGGGTCACCACCGGCAACTCGGCCAACGCCGAGATCTCGGTGGCGCTGTCGAAGCTGCGCGAACGCTCGCGCGACCTGATCCGCAACAATGCCTATGCGGCTCGCGCCGTGGCCGAGGTGGTGGGCAACGCCATCGGCACGGGCATTACGGTGCAGGCGCGGAGCGGCGAGCCGGACCTGGACCGCTTGATCAACACGGCCTGGGCAGACTGGACCGAAGAATGCGACGCCGACGGCCAGATCGACTTCTACGGCCTTCAGGCGTTGATTGCGCGCACGGTGTTTGAGAGCGGCGAGTGCCTGGTGCGCTTCCGGCAGCGGCGCGAGAGCGATGGCCTCACGGTTCCGTTGCAGATCCAGGTGCTCGAGCCCGACTATCTCGACCACACGAAGACTCAGAAGACCGAGACGGGCTACATCATCCAGGGCGTCGAGTTCGATCTGGTGGGCCGCCGGACTTTCTACTGGCTCTACGGCCAGCATCCCGGCGATATGGTGCAGACCGGTGTGCGCGGCGGGGCGTCGCTGCAATCCGTGCGTGTCCCAGCGAGCGAGGTTCTGCACATCTACAGGAAAGACCGCCCGGGCCAGGTGCGCGGCGTGCCGTGGCTTGCGCCCGTCGTGGTCACGTTGCGGGATCTGGACGAGTACGAAGAGGCCGAGCTGGTCCGCAAGAAGATCGAGGCCTGCTTTGCAGCGTTCGTCACCCAGCCGCAGGGACCGGATGGGCCGCCGATCGCTCCGACCGTGCCGGACCCGGCTACGGGCAAGCGCGTCGAGAGCTTCGAGCCGGGCATGATCGAGTACCTGAAACCGGGCGAGGAGATCACGTTCGCCTCGCCCTCAGCGTCTGCCGGATACCGCGACTACGTCGCCGCCAAGCAAGCGCAGATCGCCACGGGCTTGCAACTCACCTACGAGCAGTTGACCGGCGACCTCTCGCGCGTGAACTACTCAAGCTACCGCGCCGGGCTCCTGAGTTTCCGCAACGGCATCGAGGGTTTTCGTTGGCTGACCTTCATTCCGATGCTGTGCACGCCGGTCTGGGAACGGTTTCTCACGGTGGCCTATGCGGCCGGCGCGATTCCGGAGCCCGGGCCGTTTCGCGCCGAATGGACGCCGCCCGGTTTCGGCAGCGTCGACCCGTACAAGGACTCGGTTGCCACGTTGAACCGGCTGCGCACCGGAACGCTCACGCTCCGGCAGGCGATCGCCGAGCAGGGCTACGACCCCGACGCGCAACTCGAACAGATCGCCGAAATCAACCGGATGCTTGACGAGCGCGGCATCGTGCTCGACTGCGATCCCCGCCGTGTCACGCAGAGCGGGGCGCAACAAAAGGAGCTTCAAAATGAACCCAACGAGAGAACGGCTGGAAGCCCAGTTTGAGGCGCTGGCTCCGGCCGATCGCGACGAACGCACGGCGACGCTGACCTGGTACACCGGCGTATCGGTGCGCCGCTACGACGCGCGCGGACCCTTCGAGATGCGCTTCTCGATGGAACCGGGCGCGATCCGCATGGGGCGCCTCACGAGTGGTTCGGCGCCGCTGCTCAACGGGCATCGTGACTTCACTGTTGATGACGTCATCGGCGTGATCACGCGGGCGTGGGTCGAGAACGGCCAGGGCAAGGCGACTGTGCGGTTCTCGAGACGCGCCGACGTCGATCCGGTCTGGCAGGACGTCCAGGACGGCATCCTGCGCAACGCCTCGATGGGCGTGGCGATTCACGCCGTCGAAGACGTGACGCCGCAAGGTGCCGCCTCTCAAGGAAAGCCGCGCCAGGTGCTGGTGACCGATTGGGAGCCCGAGGAAGTCTCGCTCGTGCCCATCGGCGCCGATCCGGGCGCGGGATTCAAGTTCGAACGGGCAACTGGCCCACAGGAGCAGAAGATGG
>CAYOTD010000355.1:0-5893 GCA_964406685.1 uncultured Solibacteraceae bacterium
GCCCTCCGGACACAGCCGCGAAGGAAAGCTCGAAGAATTCCGCCGCTATGGGCTGGGCGTCAGCACGCCGCGCGAGATGACGGCGCTGGTGGCCAGGATCGCCCGCGGCGAAGTCGTCTCGCCCGAAGCCTCGCGCGAAATGCTCGCCATCCTGCAACGGCAGCAGTACAAGGACGGCATCGGCCGCCGGTTGCCGGATAGCGAGGTCGCCAGCAAATCCGGCGCGCTCGACCGGCTGCGCAGCGACACCGGCCTGGTGCGCTCCATCGGCGGCCGCATCGCGCTTTCGATCACGGTGGACGGCATGCTTCGCACCGACTACTCGCCCGAGAACGCCGGCAACGTCCTCATCTCCGAGCTGACCGGCATGTTGCTGGACGGGCTTTCGGCGCCGGTATCGAATCTGGGCGCGCCGGAGAAGGTGATCGTGCTGGAGGCCGGGATGAGCCACGTGCAGGGCATCGAGGTCGACGGCGACCGCCTGTGGGTCACCTGGGTCGACCGCAAACAGCGCGCCGGCTTCCTCGGCGAGTTCTCGCTCTCCACCGGCAAGCTGCGGCGTTCCGTGCCGGTGCACGACGGCGAGCGCTATCACCCCGGCGGGCTGGCCGCCGCGGGCGATTCGCTCTGGCTGCCCGTGGCCGAATACCGCCGGGACGGCTCCTCCGTCGTGGAGCGGCGCAGCAAGAGCACCCTGGCGCTGGAAGCGCGCTGGGCCGTGGCCGACCACATCGGCTGCGTCGCCGCCTCCGGCGGGCGCGTCTACGGCGGCAACTGGGACGCGCGCCAGTTCTACGTGTGGGATGAATCCGGCCGGCTGATCGAGAAGCGCGACAACCCCGGCGGGGGGCGCTATCAGGACCTGAAGGCCGGCGCGCAACTGGTGGCCGGCGGCATCCGCGGAGCGGAGGGCGTCATCGACTGGCTCGACCCGCGCGACTTCCGCCTGCTGCGCCGCATCCGCGCCGGCAAGACCGGCCGGGGAGTGGTCTACACGCGCGAGGGCATGGCCGTCTCCGGCGGCCGCCTGTATCTGTTGCCCGAAGACGGCCCCAGCCGGCTGTTTGTCTTCGCGCTACAGAAAACCCCGTAGGCACGTTTCTCCCACTTGAACTTGCGCACGTGGTATATGTCGAGCAGAGGGGGCAGGTTTGTCGCGCCCACGTGAGACTGGGGGGACACGGTGCGCATTTCACTGGATTTCGTCCAGCACCGGACGGAACTTCCGTTCTCGGTGACTGTCTTCCCGCTGGGATTCCCGTTGGTCGCCGAAACCAACGATCACGGCGTCATCGAAGCCATCCAGGAGAGTTGGGGGAGGTGTGCGAAGGCGTTCGAGGCGTCACCGGTCCGCCTGCGCATCGGCGTGGAGCCGTCCCCGGGCGAGCCGCTGCCGCCCTTGCCGACGGTTCGCGCGCAGGACCACCTGCTGACCATCGTCGCCGACCGGTGCAACGTCGCCCTGTGCGACTACACGCGCTCTTACGCCTTCGCCTGCGTGACGGCGAGCGTCGCCGCCGATCGCGCCTGGTTCCGGCGCCATTTCCTGGAAACCATGGTCCACGCCCTTCTCGATCAGCTCTACCTGGCGACGGTTCCCGCCGCTTGCGTGGCGCGTAACGGGCGTGGCGTCCTGCTATGCGGTCCGCCGCACGCTGGCAGGAGCATGCTCGCCCGCGCCTGCGCGCGCGGTGGTTGGACCCTCGTCTCGGAAGGCCCGTCGATGCTGCTGCGCGCCGAAGGCGTCCGGCGCGTAGTCGGCACGACGCCGCCGTCGGCCTGCCGCGTCGAGGCCATCCTGTTCCTGAATCAGAGCGAAGAGGGCGAGGCTTCGCTCATTCCCGTCGCACCCGCCGCCGCGCTGGAAGCGCTGGCGCGCGACATGCCGCTCTATGACCGCCAGGTCAGCGAAGAGCAGTTGTGGTCGCTCGAACAACTGGTGGAAGCGCCCGCCTTCGAGCTACGCTTCGGCGAACCGGATGACGCGGCCGGCGAGATCGAGTCTCTGCTGAGCCGGCTCTGCCTGGCGTGCGCCACGGCCGGTTAGTAGGCGCAGCGCGCGGCCTCGCCGGCGAAGGCGCGCAGCAGGGACAGGTCGGCGTCGAAGAAGTGATCCGACGGCGCCAGGATGAAACCGCCGCCCTGGCCCGCTTCGCGGAAGCAGCGCCGCACCTCGGCGCGCGTGGCCGCCTCGTCGCAGCCGGTGAAGAAGTGGAACTGGTCGAAGCCGCCGATCATGCAGACCTTGTCGCCTACCAACTTCTTGGCGCGCGCCAGATCGGCGTCGCCGCCCATCCCGGCGGGCGTGAACGTCTCCATCGCGTCCGGCTTCATCGCCGCCGCGCGTTCGCACATCGGCATGATCTTCCCGCACAGGTGATAGACGATGCGCTGGCCGGCGCGGTGCGCCGCCTCGATCAGCACGCTGTCGTAAGGGACGACGAACTCGTCGAACAGGCGTGGCGAGATGACGCTAGCCGACCCGTCGCCTCCGCCCAGCTCCAGCAGGTCGTAGCGCGCGCCGCGCAGCGACTCGATAAAGCGCAGCTTGCGGCGCTGGAGAATGCCGAGCAGTTCGTGCACCCACGCCGGGTCGTCGCAAGCGGCCATGATCAGGTTCTGCGGGCCCACCAGGCACGCGGCGTCCTGCCAGCAGCCCGGCTGACCGAAGACGTCGAAGCAGCAGATGTGGCCGCGCACCAGGCCGCGCTGGCCGAACGCATCGGCCACGCGATTCACCGCCTCCACGTCGCAGGTGGGCGCGGTGGCGTACTTGGCGATCCGGTCGATATCGCGCTTCTCTTTGATCAGCGGCTCGACCACCCAGGCGGTGTAGCCGGCGTCGCCGAGCACCATCGAGAGTTCGCCTCCGGGGGTGACGAAGCGGTAGCGCGTCAGTTTCCGCCCGCCGTCCGGGACCGGCTCGGCGTACACGCGCCAGGAATCCGTCGCCACGCGCCGGCTCTCCAGAAAGCCCGGCTCTCCCTGAAGCGGGTCGGCGTACTCGCCGCGCGCGGCCTCCGGCCGGTGGGGCACGGTCCAGGTGATCGCGTCGAGGCCGAAGTCATCGAAGAACTGCTGCGCCGTGCTGCCGTCCAGGTACTTGTCCAGGAAGTAGGGCATCACGTGGTGCGTGGTCACGGGCAGCCGGTCGGGCGCTCTACGCTCGATCGCCGCCAACATCCGCTCTTTGCTGGTCACTGAAGGGGTTCTCCTTGCTACTTCTTCTCCGTGATGCGGCGGAAGACCCGCAGCAGGTTTCCGCCCAGGAACTTCCGGATGCGGTCCTCGGACCAGCCCCGGTCGAGCATGGCTTGGGTCAGCATCGGCAGATCGCGAACGTCGCGCATGCCCCGGGGCAGGGTGGGCCCGCCGTCGAAATCCGTTCCCAAGGCGACGTGGTCCTCGCCCACCAGTTCAATGGCGCGCTCGACCACGTTGAACCACTCCTTGGGCGTCAACAGGATCTCTTCCGGAATCGCCACGCCCACCATGGGGAATTGCGGCGCCACACGGCGGTCGATCTCCTCGATGGTCATGGGCGTCGTGCGGCGCGCGATCCCGGTGGTGTCCCAGAAAGGCTTGCCGGCGTGCTTCGTGCGCCACTCGAAGGCCTTCACGTTGTGGAACTCGTTGCCGATCTGAAAGCCGATGACGCCGCCCTTGGCGGCCAGCTTCTGGAGCAAGCGGTCGGGCATGTTGCGCGGGATGTTGTTGAAGCTGCGCAGGCCGTGGTGGGTGGCCACGACCGGGTCCGCGCTCAGGTCGATGGTCTGCTCGACGGTTTCATCCGAGGCGTGCGAGATATTGATCACCATCCCCAGCCGGTTCATCTCGCGCACCACCGCGCGGCCGCGCTCGTTCAGCCCGTGATACTTGGGCGGCGAACAGCAGGAGTCGGCGAAGTTGTTGGCCCAGTTGTGCGCCGGGAGCTGCGCCGAGCGCAGCCCCAGCTTGTAGAGAGTGCGCAGCACGGCCAGGTCGCCGTCCAGGTCGAAGCCGCCTTCCAGGTCGAGCACCGCGGCGATCTTGCCCGCGCCCCGGATGCGCTCGATGTCGCCGGCGTTGAGGGCCAGCTCGATGGCGGCACGGTTTTTCTCGAGCTGCGCCAGGGCCAGGTCGATCAGCCGCAGCGTCTGCTTGGTCTCGAGCCGCTGCGGGTAGTACTCTTCAGTCACGAAGACCGAGAAGAACATGGCGCCGAGTCCACCCTCGCGGGCGCGCGGGAGATCGAAATGGCCGTCGGCGAACCGGTCGCCGATGTCGCCTCCGTGATAGAGCTGCCGGTTGATGACATGGATGTGCGCGTCGAAGACAAGCGCGTTCCGATGCACCTGACGCGCCCGGTCGGAGACCTGCGCGCTCAACACGCCTGCTGCCCAAATCGCCAGTATCCAGCGCATGGTCGACTCCTGTATTTTGATTCTATGCGAATCTCCCGAAGGCAACTGCTCGCCGCGGCTGCCGTGCCGCCGCTGGCGCGCGCGGCCGGGCGGCCCCGGATCGCGGCCCTGATCACCGAGTTTCGCCGGCACGCTCACGGGCAACATTTCGTCGACCGGTTCCTGGAAGGCTACGGCTGGAACGGCCAACACTACCATCCGCCCATGGATCTGGTCTCGCTCTACGTCGACCAGCGCCCCAAAGGCGACCTCACCCCCGACCGCGCGGCGCGCTTCCCGTCCATGAAGGTCTTCCCCACCATCGCCGAGACGCTCACTCTGGGCGGGAGCAAGCTGGCCGTGGACGGCGTCCTGCTGATAGGCGAGCACGGCCGCTACCCGCGAACCGAGAAGGGGCAAACCAAATATCCGCGCTACGAGTTCTTCCGCGAAATCGTCAAGGTGTTCGAGGCCAGCGGCCGCTGTGTGCCCGTCTTCAACGACAAGCACCTGTCGTGGAACTGGGAATGGGCGCGGGAGATGTGCGATACCGCGCAGCGGATGAAGTTCGCCTTCATGGCCGGGTCGAGCCTGCCGGTGACCTGGCGCACGCCGTCGCTGGAAATGCCGCTGGGCGCGCGTATCCGCGAGGCCATGTGCGTCTGCTACGGCGGCGTGGACAGCTACGACTTCCACGGCCTGGAAACCATCCAGTGCATGGTGGAGCGGCGCAAGGGCGGGGAGTGCGGCGTGGAGTGGCTGGAGGCGTATCGCGGCGAGAACTTCTGGAAAGCGTACCAGGAGGGCGTCTGGCCGGCCGAGCTGGTGGAAGCCGCGCTGTGCCGCAGCCACACCCTCACCCCCGCGCGCCCGGGCTTCAACCACCTGATGCCCACCCTCGACGACATGCGCCGCATCGTCAAGAACCCGGTGGCCTATCGCTACCGCCACGGCGACGGCCTGATGTGCACCATGCTGCTGATGGGCGGCCTGTTGCGGGACTTCAACTTCTCCGCCCGCCTGGAAGGCACCAGCGATCTGTTTTCCACCCAGATGTATCTGCCCATGCCGGACGGCCGCACGACGCTGGCCAGCTTCTTCTCTCCGCTGGTCAACGCCGCCGAGAAGATGTTCCTCACCGGCAAGCCCACCTACCCGGTCGAGCGTACACTGCTGACCACGGGCCTGACGGCGGCCGGCGTGGAAAGCCTCTACCAGGGACAGAAGCGGTACGCGACGCCGCACCTCGCTATCCGCTATCAACCCACCAAGGAATCCACCTTCTGGAGGACCTGAATGAAGCGCATCGCCATTGTAACGACGATCTACAAGTACCTCTCGCACGCGCAGCACATCGGGGACCGCTTCCTGGTGGGCTATCCGCTCAAGGGCCGCTGGCACAAGCCCGCGATGAAGGTCGTATCGCTCTATGTCGACCAGAAACCGGAAGGCGACCAGAGCGCGGACCGCGCGCGCGAGTTCGGCTTTCAGGTCTATCCCACCATCGCCGA
>CAYOTD010000356.1:0-5876 GCA_964406685.1 uncultured Solibacteraceae bacterium
AAGTTGTCGTACCAGCCGCCGGCCGACGCCACCGGCACGCGAATCTGCTCGATACGCTCGCGCACGCTGAGCGACTTCCAGAAACCGTCATACCAGGGATGGTCGAGCGCCTTCTGGAACATGTCGATGCGCTGGCCGGTCGCCCTCCGGTCGGCGGTGCGAAGCGGTAGGTGGAGCACGAACCGCGAGAACTCCGGCCGGACGTATCCGGGCGCCTTCCAGTTGTCGGCCAGCCACCCCAGGCGCTGACCCAACTTGAGCGCGCCGCCAGGGGAGTAAAAGCGGTCGAGGTAATCGTCCCAACCGGAAACGGTGGGGAAGATCGCTTTCAGATGGGGATTGTTGACCAGCGCGAGGCGCCACTGCACGATGCCCAGATACGAGCCGCCAAACATCCCCACGTTGCCGTTGGACCAGGGCTGGGCGACGATCCATTTCAGCGTGTCTTCGCCATCCGGGGTCTCCTGGTAGAGCGGGTTAAATACGCCCTCGGAATGGAAGCGCCCGCGCACGTCCTGGACCACAACCGCGTAGCCGCGCTCGGCGAAGGCGCGGTAGTTGGGCGTGATGTCGGCGCCCTTGCTGTAGGGAGTCCGAACCAGCAGTGTGGGGAAGCGGCCCGCCCCGGCGGGGCGGAACACGTGAGCGCACAACTCCACCCCGTCCCGCATCGGGACGCGCACATGGAGTTGCTTCTCGATCGGCGGAGCGGCCGCCAGAGCCGCTGCCGCCAGGAAGGCAAGAACGCTGCGCATCATCAACCGGCCCAACGGCGTAGGACTTCCCAGTATAATCGCGCCACGGCCTCCGGGGAATGGTGGGCGGCGATGTGGGCGCGCGCGCGGAGGCCGATCTGGCGTCGCGCTTCGGCGTCGCGCACCAGCCAGGCCATCATGGCGGCCAGCATCTCGACCTCGGCTGGGCCCGGATCGATGCGGATGCAGGCGTCTTCAGGGATGTCCGCGGTTTCTTCTCCGCAGGTGACAAAGACGGGTTTGCCCAGGCCCATCAGCCGGATCAGCAAGCCGGAGGTCTCCCCCGCCGCGGGATAGCGCAGATTGATGGCGGCGCCCACCGAAGCCAGCAGAGCGGTGAACTCCGGTTCTGGCACGTGCCCGCGGCGGATGATGCCGGGCCGGGCCAGCACCGGCTCCAGCGCCCGCGCGAGAGTGGGCGAGCCGATCTCACCGGCCACGAGCAGGGTCGCTCCCGGCACGCGGTCCCGCGCCTTGAGAATCGCGAACAGGCGCTTGGACTCGCGCAGATAGCCGAAGACGCCGAACAGCGGCCGTTCGCGCCGGCTCAGGGACGGCGCCGGGTGCTCGATGTGCAAGTGCGGAATCTCGACCACCTCCGCGGCGGGGGCGTGTGCGCGGACCATCCGCGCCGCCGCCGCGTTGTGCACGATCACCGCGCGCGCCACTTCGGCGATGCGCCGCAGCATCGGGTACTCGAAGTACCGCGGGTCGACGGTGGAACGGGCGCGGTCGCGCCACAGCGTGCGGGCCAAGTCCCGGCTCCAGGGGCCGTAGTTGTAAGTGAACTCGTCGAGGTAGCAGGGCTCATCCTGCGCGCCGAGGAAGAAGTGGTGCAGTACGGCGTCGTGCAGGACGACGACTCCGGGCCGGGCGAGCGCGCGCCGGTAGATCTCCCGGTGCAGGTGGTTGTTGCCCAGGTGGTACAGGCAGACGTCGGCGTCCGCGGCGTCCACCTCCACCGGACCCATCCGGCGCAGAGCGGTCAACAGCGCGGCCGAGTAATCGGCGACGCCGCTTCTGACGGGCGGCAGTGGGGAGAAGAAACCGGCCTTCACGCCTTGCGTCTCGGGCCGAACAGAGCCGTGCCCACGCGCACTTCCGTCGAGCCCTCTTCGATGGCCACTTCCAGGTCGTGCGACATGCCCATGGAGAGGCGGCGCAGGCCGTGCCGCCCGGCCAGCTCGCGCAGCCGGCGGAAATAGGGGCGGGAGGCCTCGGCGTCGTCCGACCAGGGCGGCATGGTCATCAATCCGGACAAGCGCAGGTTCGGGCAGCCGGACACCGCCTCGACAAGCGCCGCCAGCTCTTCCGGCGCGGCGCCGCTCTTGGCCTGTTCGCCGGACAACTTCACTTCCAGCATGACTTCCAGCGGCCGCCCCGCCTCGTTCAACCGGTGCGCCAGTTTGGCCGAATCGACGGTCTCGATCACCTGGAAGATCTCGGCCGCGCGCCGCGCCTTGTTTGACTGCAAGTGGCCGATCAGGTGGAATCGCGCCCCATCCAGCCCTTCGACCGCCGGGTGCTTCTGCTCGAACTCCTGCACGTAGTTCTCGCCGAAATCGCGCAAACCGGCCGCGTAAGCCTCTTCGATGATGGAGGCGGGAAAGACCTTCGTCACGGCCAACAGCGCGATCTCATCCGCGTTCCGCCCGGCCCGCATCGCCGCGCTTCCGATGCGATCCCGAACTTTCGCGAGACGATCCCGTAGCACGTTACCACTTTATGACATGGAGCAGGATTCCGGCCACCGCGACGCCATCGAGCAGTTCCTGAAATCCAGCAGCCGGCCGGTGCTCATCGAGCCGGGCGACGCCCCCTACCCGATGACGCCCGGCTGCTACGCCCTGGAATGGCGCGCCGGCCGCCTGCTGGTCCAGGCCTGGGACGATCACCGCAACCTGGTGCGCCGCGTGATCGGCATCGAAGAGCAGCGGCCGGGCCGGGTGACCCTGCTGATCGAGAAGTTCGGCCGCCGGACGGGAACCATCCAATTGCTCGACACCGCCCGTCCCGGGGCCCGCGCGGCCTCGATCAAGAGCGCGCGCCAGGGCTTCCGCGAGGAATTCCGCCGCTTTCTGCGGCGGCAGTTCACCGGCTGGCGCGTGGCCGAGATCTCCACCGAAGCCGACCTGGAGCACAGCCTTTCACCCGCCTACGCGCGCGCCTTCCTCAAGCAAGGTGGACTGGGGTGGGCGGCCATCGGCGCGCCGCCGGAAGGCGCCTCCCCCTCGGGGGCGCTCAGCTTCGGCCTGATCTGGCTGGACTACCTGCGGCGCCGCGAGCGCCGGGTGACGGTGGAAGGCCTGGCGCTGTTTCTGCCCGCGGGTCATCACCGGACGACCGCGTTGCGCCTGCCGTGGATGAATCCGCGCGCGCTGAAGACCGCGCTGTTTCTCTACTCCGACGACTCCCAGGAAGAACTGGTCGACCCGCGCGACTATGGAAACCTGGACACCCGGCTCGATCCGCCGCATCCGCCCCCGACGGCGCCGCCCGAAAAGCCGGAGCAGATCCTGGAAGCGCGCATCCGCGCCAACCTGGAGGTGATCGAACCCACGCTGCTCGCTGCACCGGTCTACGGGCAAGCGCCCACCTTCGCCGCGGGCGAGCGGGACGTCATCGACCTGTTGGCCGCCGACCGCTACGGGCGTCTGGTGGTGGTGGAACTGAAGGTTTCGCAGGACCTCCATCTGCCGATCCAGGCGCTCGACTACTGGATGCGGGTCCGCTGGCACGCCGAGCGCGGCGAGTTCTCCGCCCGGGGCTACTTCCCCGGCGTCCCGCTGACCGCCGAGCCGCCGCGGCTGCTGCTGGTGGCCCCGGCGCTGGAGTTCCACTCCACCACCGAGACGATCCTGCGCTTTCTTTCCCCCGCCGTTGAGGTGGAGCGCGCCGGTCTGGCAGTAGAATGGAGCCAGAGGCCGCGGGTGGTTCTGCGCGTGCGTGGCGCGGACCGTCCGGCCTGAGGAGCGCGTGGCAACCAGCTATCTGGTCCAGGTCAGGGACGCCATCCGGAATCTGAATCCGCGCGATGTGCGCGAGAGCGCCGAGCGGCGCCTCGCGATCGGTGTGCGCGCGCCGAACGTCTTCCCCCTGCTGGAGGATTTTCTCGCTCCGGCCGGCGTTTCCCGCGGCAAGCGCTGGGAACTGGTCGAGTTCCTGCACCGCGTGGACGACCCCGGCGCGCCCGGCGAATTCGACCTCGAGATCTCGGAAGAAGGCGAGGAGTGCCCCGAGAACGCCTTTGTCTTCTCCCCGGCGCGGCCGGAGGAACTCATCACCCGGATTCTGGAGCGGCGCGAGGATCTCGGCCTGGCGCTGGCGCGCGCCTTCCCACCCTTCCGCCGGCCGGTGGTCGAGCGGGTGACGCAGAACATCGCCACGGAGAACGCGTTGTTCGCGCTGGTGACCTCGTTGCCCGACGTGATCCCCAGCGCCATCGACATTCCCTGGGCCCTGGGCCAGTTCGCCTCCGATACCGCCTTTCTGACCATGAACCAGATCCGCATGGCGTTCCTGCTGGCGGCGGCCAGCGACCGGCCGGTGGGTTACCGCGAGCAGCGCGTCGAGATCGCCTCCATTATCACCGCGGCGTTTTGTTGGCGCGCCCTGGCGCGGAAGGTCGCCGGCTGGCTCCCGCTGGCGGGAGGGCTGATCCCCAAAGCGGCCGTTGCCTTCGCCGGCACCTGGGTGGTGGGCGCAACCCTGGAGCGCATCTATCGGTCGGGTTATGGTACTTCGCGCGCCGAGCGCCGCCTGACCTACGAGAAGGCCTATCAACGCGGCACGGCGGTGGCGGGAGCAATGCTGAGAGTGCTGCGAACGGACCCGCCGGGCTAGAATCATTTCAAGGAGGTGTGCGTGGTTGTCGCCATGGGGGTGTTCCTTGCTCTGCTTCTGGGTGCTGCGCCGCCGGATGAAACGGTGAATGGCGCGGCGGCTCTCACCGCAATCGTGCAGGCTGCCCCGCCCGCGGAGAAGGCGCCCGAGACCCGGCCCAACCCGTTCCTAACCATGCCTGGCACAACGCCCAAGAAGCTGGTGGCGACGGAGAAGCAGGTCCAGCCCGTCGTGGAGGGCAACCCTTCGAGTCAGGTGCGTGTGGTGGCGTTCGCGGACCTGCAATGTCCGGACGGCGCCGCCTACCGCCGCATGTTGGACGAGAAGCTCCTGCCGGCCTACAAGGACAAGGTCGCCTTCGAGCACCGCGACTTTCCGCTGCCGAAACACGCCTGGGCGCGCAAGGCGGCCATCGCGGCGCGGTTCTTCGAAGAGACAAAGCCGGAGATTGCCGTCGAGTTCCGCCGGCAGACCTTCGCCAACCTCCGCCAGACCACGGCGGACAACTTCAACCAACGGCTATCCGATTTCGCCAAACAGCACGACGTGGACCCCGCCAAAGCCGTTGCCGCGCTGGACGAGGCGCGCTTCAACGCCCTGGTTGAGAAGGACTACCAGGATGGCATTGCGCGCGGTGTGGCAAAGACACCCACCGTGTACGTCAACGGCCAGCCCTTCATCGAGACCTTTACCTTCGAGGAGATCTCGAAGGCCATTGACGCGGAGCTGAAACGCCAATGACCCGCCGTGAGTTCCTGGCCTCGGCCTCGGCCGCCGTCGCGGCGCCGCCTGCAAAGCCGAACATCGTACTCATTCTTGCCGACGATCTGGGCTATGGGGATCTGGGCTGCTATGGCCAGACGCGGATCGAGACACCCCACCTCGACCGGCTGGCGGCCGAAGGCATGCGCTTCACGCAGGCCTATGCCGGATCGACCGTGTGCGCGCCGTCCCGCTGCACGCTGATGACCGGCCTCCACACCGGCCACGCACGCACGCGCGGCAACCTCTTCCCGGACCTGCCGCTGCGCCCGGAAGACGTGACCGTGACCGAACTGCTGAAGAAAGCGGGCTACCGCACCGGCCTGTTCGGCAAGTGGTCGCTGGGCGGCATCGGCACCACCGGCTACCCGTTGCGCAAGGGGTTCGACGAGTGGTTCGGTTTCTTCAGCCAGACCCACGCCCACAACTACTACCCGGAACACCTGCTTGACAATGAGCGCGAATTCCTGCTGCGCGGCAACATGGGAACCAAGCGCACCGAGTACGCCCACGACC
>CAYOTD010000357.1:0-5869 GCA_964406685.1 uncultured Solibacteraceae bacterium
GAAAGCCGGCGTTGCACGCCGGTCGCGTAGCGAACAATCTCAACGCCGTTGCCTCGGAAGAATCCCTCGGCCGCGGCAAAAGGACTGACGCCGCTCCGGTTCCAGCGCACCTGCATTCGCTGGCGCAACCGGTTGAACGGCGTGCTGGCCGACCCGTAACAGTGCTCGAGATACGTTCGCGACTGAATGCGGATCCGTCCTCCGGTAATTGGACTCTCCATTCCGGCAAAAACGCGGTGATAGTTCCGCCAATCCGATCCGGAGGACTCCACGTCGCGGTAGTAGTATCCGGCCGACAGCCGGAGGCGCGGGCGCACGGCGTAGTTGAGGATGGGACCGGCGCGGAACTGATTGAATCCGGTAAAGCGGGAGTGCGTGCGAACCTGGGAATGGACGACAAGCTCGGTCCTGCCGCTCAACTGAGTCGCGAAATCGAAGTTGTGCCAACTCTGGAAATCGGCGGCCGGCGCGCCCCCCAGGCACACCGCCAGCAAAAGGCCGGCGCGGAAGAAGTTCACTCGTCGACTCGCTCCAACTCGGGAGATTTCTTGTGCTTGGGCTTCTTGCGGGCGGGCTTGGGGACGATCACCTTCGTCGGCGGCGGAGCGCCCACCCGCTCCCGCGCCATCTCTCGCACCAAAGAACCGGCGTCAATTCCCTTCTTCTTCATGCCCGCCGGATTCCACCTTCGAGAGCCGTAACCACACTGTCATCCATTATTAACACAGAATGGGGCGCGCTTGACGCGACTGGAGGCGAATCCCTACAATGAAGGGGTTACAGAAGGAGGCCGCATGAGGTCTATTGGCGTGCCTGAACTTCTCGTCATTCTGGCGATCGCCGCGCTGCTGTTCGGCGGGCGGAAGATCCCCGAGTTGGCGAAGGGTTTGGGGGAAGGAATCCGCAACTTCAAGAACGCTCTGAAGAGCGAGGACAAACCCGAAGAGAAGAAGCAGGCGTAGGCTTCCTGGACCGGCGCGCAAGTTGCGCGGTCCGAACTCGGATTGGAAAGACAAGCCCCGCGAGCCAGGCTCGCGGGGCTTTTACTTTTCACCGCCCGCCGGCTGGGCTACTTCTTCTTCGGCGGAACGATGGCGTCCTTGACCACCTTGGCGACGCGGAACTTGACCACCTTCTTGGCCGGGATTTTGATCTTCTCGCCGGTGGCCGGGTTGCGCCCCAAGCGGGCCTTGCGCTCCACCCGGACCAGCCTGCCCAGGCCCGGCATGACGAACACGCCGGCTTTCTTGGTCTCGCGCACCGCGATACCGGCGTAGCACTCCACGAACGTCTTCGCGACCTTGCCGGCCACTCCGGTGGCGGCGGCGATTTCCTTCACCAGTTGCGTTTGGGTCATTCTGTCGGCCATAAGCCTCCTCGACTGCTTTCTATCGGATTCCAGACTCCGGCGCCCCGGAAGAACCCTTCCGGAGCGAAAATTGCGCAAACAATTACGGGCCGGAATGTTTTGAACAGAAGCGCCCGAGCCTGTTTTGCTGTCTCATCATAAAGGATTGCCCGTGGCTTGTAAAGAGGCGGGAGCCCGGGAACGCTGTTTTTCCGGCCTTTTTTCGCTTCCGGAGCCCTCGCGAGCCTGCAAATAAGGGTTTTGAGGGGATCGGGGATCAGCGGGGAGGCGTATACAGCCCGATCACGCGCCCGATCGCCCGCCGGCAGACGGCGCAGAACCCCGCCGTGGTGCGCGTGAACATGATGCAGTCGGACTGCGCCCGGTAGTAGCCGCGGGACTCGTACATCGCCCCCTCGAAGGCCCCCACCACACCCCCGTGAGGCGGGGCGGCCAGCAGCGGGCCGGTAATGGCGGCTTCCTCGCGGAACAGCGCTTCGATCTCCTCTTCCGGCCGGCGCTGGGCGCGCAGGGCGCGGCGCCGTTTCTGGATCTCGTTTTGCCGCGTCTCGAAGGCCTCCTTGGGCCAGGGCGTGGGCAATTTCACCCCGGCCGGGATCAGGTCGCGCCAGCGGGCGGCCCGCGGATCGGCGGTCACGTTGGGCTCCCACGGCTCCGGCCGTCCGGCGGGCGGGGAGTAGGCTACATCCGAGGTATAGTATTCATCCGCCAGGCCGGCGAAGTGGTGGCCGAACTCGTGGACGAAGACGTACGGCGCCCAGGCGCTATCGGCGGCCACGGTGGCGTAGAGGTTATGGATGCCGCCGCCGCCGTACTTGCGGCCGTTCACAACGATCTCGATGAACTCGTAGGGCGCGGCTGCGGCGGTCTCGCGCAGCCGCTTGTTGTCGAAGACAAGCACGTAACGTTCCGAGCCGAACGCATCATAGAGAGCCCGCAGCGGCGACCGCCGCCAGATGCCGTCCGAGGGCCGCGAGACCCCGCTTTCCGCGGCCGGGGTGTCGATGGCCCAGACGTTGAAGTCCCCCCGCCGCTCGCGGAACGGGGACATGGCGAACAACTCCCCGGTCAGCCGCCGCGCGTCCTTGTGCCACTTCTCCATCTCCGCCTGCGTGTAGCCGTCGCCCAGCAACAGCAGGTCCACTTTTTCCGCCGGCTCGCCGTTCTTCATGACGGCCCAGACCCGGGAAGCACCCGGGGGGGCGGAGCGGTCGATGGCGGGATCTTTCGGATCGACCACGATCGACCAGACCTCGCGGAAGGCGTTGGCCGCGTCGCGCTTCTTCACCACCACCTGCACCGGGGCGGCCGGCTCGGGGAAGCGCAGCGATTCGTGGAAGGTCCGGTGCGCGGTCTTCGCCTCATCGGTCGTCTCCCACTCGCCGTAGATGCTGGCATAACCGCGCGAGAACAGGACCCGGTTCGTGCCCCGGTCGATGACCGCGAAGTAGTACTTGCCGAGGTTGGTGTCGTCGATTTCGCGCCCCGGCGTTCCCGGCCAGGGGCCTTCTATAACCACGCCGTCGAGGGCGAACCGCTCCTCCGACGCGCTTCCGGTGTGGTAGTAATCCAGGCGCATCGTGCGTGGCGGCGCGGCCAGCGCCACAACGGCCAGCAACAGCGGCAGCAATCGGGCCAATCCTCACCTCCCGGGTATTGACAAGTTTACACTGGCGGGCACTGGCGCAAGCGTATGGACGGAACATTCGAGATCGCGGTTCGTCGAACGCAGATACGCACAGGCTGATGCGAATTGCCGTAACATAGAGGGGGATTGCCATGTCGAGGACGGGTGCGATTCTGTGTCTGCTCTGCGCGACGGCGGCGGGGGCTTGGGCCCGCGTGGACGCAAGCCGCTTCATCCTTTTCGATCTGACCGCCAGCCCGGCCCTGGCGGATGTCGAAGTCCCCAAGGCGGCACGGGTGAGCGGAAAGGCCGCCGAGCGGGCCAACACCGCGCGCGACGGGGTCACCGCGCCCAGGGTACTGGCGCGGCGCGAGCCGAAGTACACCGAGGAGGCGCGCAAGGCCAAGATCGAAGGCAAGGTCGTGCTGGAGTTGGTGGTCACCGCCAAAGGCGCACCGGAGGAAGTCCGGGTGGTCAAGGGTCTCGGAGCGGGCCTGGATGAGAGCGCGGTGGAGTCGGTGCGCCAGTGGGCCTTCCAGCCGGCGGCCAGGTACGGCAAGCCCATCCGCTCCCGGATGAGAATCGAAGTGGGCTTCAAGCTGCTGAACTAAGATCGCCGCCGCCGCGGATCGCATGGCCAACGGATACAGCAAGTTCACCAAGGACGCCGCCGGGTCGCCGGTGGCCGGCTGCCCGCCTTCCTCTTCCTCCAACTGGGACCAGGAGTGCGTCCGCAAGATCTTCTGCCAGCAGGACCCGGACCTGGTCGAGGACCTGGCCAAGGTAACCACTTACAACGCCAAGAAGCTGATGAAGGAGGTCTGGAAGTACGACGGCAAGGAGTGGAAACTGGATCGGGGCCCGATCAACGGCGCTGCCGGCCCCGATGACAGCGGGAAGATGCTCATCGAGATGAGCGCGGATCAGAATTGCGAATCCGCCGCCGCCTTCATCTACCACGAGATGTGGCACATCAAACAGCCGCCGGATATGACGGTCCAGGAACGGGAGACGGAGGCCTACACCAAGACCGAGGAGTGGTGCCTGAAGCATCCCCCGATGACGCAGGGCTTCCAGAAGACCGAAGACATACTGGACGCCGCGGGCAAGAAGATCGGTGAGAAGAAGGTGGTTGACCACGATGCCATCAAGCGGCACGTCGAGAAGAACTACCCGGTGCCCAAGAAAGGCGATCCCGAGGTGGTGGACCACTGGACCGATCCGGTGTTCGGCACCAACTGGTCCAAGGTGAAGGACCCGAACACCAAGGAGACCTCCTGGCGCGTGTCCAAAGCCGGCGACAAGCACGCCCAGGGCATCGGATACGACAGCGACGAAGAGTTGGACGCCTCGAAATGGAAGTGCCCATGAGGAAAGCGGGGAAACCATGAACCCGGGACAGAGTTCCCCTCCCAACAGCCTCGATCAGGCTACCATCGCCTTCGGCGCGGGCCAGCTCACGATCACCCTCGACGAGGCCCGCCGCATCGGCCGCGCGCTGGACGCCTACCTGAGATCGTCCCGCGCCGAGATCGCCAAGAACATGCCGCCGGATCTGCTGGAGGCCCTGCCGGATCGCGCCGGCGAGGTCTGGATCGACCCCCGGGGCAAGGTTCACGTGGATCAGTGGCTTCTGGAGAGCCGCCACGGCCGCCTGATGTTGGTCTGGTATTCGATGCCCTCCGACACGGTGACCTACCGCTATATCGCCTACCTGGACCGGCAGAAGGGCTTCTGGAAGGTCCTCTCCCTCACCGTCCAGACGCTCGGCTGAGCCAGGCTCTGGGGTATACTGTGGAGTCTGTTTCCACCATGTTCGTCATCCGCAAGAGGCACATGGACGCCTGCGCCGGGGTGGCCATGCGCAATTTCGAGGACCGCGTGCTGGAGCACCTGCGCGAGTCGTCTCCCGAGAAGGTGAAACAGCTGGGAGAACCCAAGACGCGCGAGGCGGTCCAGGAGGCCGTCAAGAAGGCACAGGGCTACGGTCTGGTCTCCGAGCGCGACATCTGCATCTTCATCGACGTCGCTTTCAAGCTGGGGAAAGACTTCGACCAGGACCCACAGCATCCCTGGGCAGCCGAGATCCTCGAGGGCCGGGACCGCCAGCCCCCCGCCAGCCGCGCCGACCGGTTACTGGAAAAGGCCAACGCCGGCTGAACGCCGTCACACCTTCTTGGGCGGCAGCATCGAAACCGGCTCCTTCACCACTCCCGTGGCGCCGCGCGTGAGCTTGAGCACGCAATCCGGTTCCTCCGCCTCGGTCAGGAAGCAACTCACCGGCCCGAACAGCGCCGCCGCCTCTTCCGGCGTGCAGACCGGGAGGAACGCCCGCAGAATCCGCGGGTCGTAGAAGCGGAACAGCAGGTCCTTGTCGTCCTCGGTCTTCACCTCCAGAAACTGCCGCAGGTGTGCGCGGACCTCGTCGAAGGAGAGCCGGCAGGTGAGAAAGATGCCCCAGTTGCCGCCCCAGGTTTCGGCCACCTTCTCCAGAAACCGGGAGTAGGGCGGCGCCTGAACCAAGTAGGGCGCGAAGTCAGCCAACTCCTGCGCCTGCCGGCCCTCGTACAGCGACTTGTGCAAGTCTCCGAAGGCGCGCACCACCGCCAGCACCATGGGGTCCTGCGCGGCATCCAGCACGGCAAACAGCGGCTCGGGCTGGCTGCTGAGAAACTGGATCAGGCGCTTGCGCGGTTCGGGCAGGCCGTCTTGGACCGCCGCCGCGCCGGGAGCCGCCGCCGCGCCCGCGCCCGTCCCGGCGGCGGTTGCGGCCGCCGGAAAGCTCACCGCCAACAGCGTCTGCCCCAGTCCCAGCCGGTCGCCCTCGCGGAGCAGCGCCTTCTGCCGATCAAGCGTGCGCGACGCCAGGTCCC
>CAYOTD010000358.1:0-5865 GCA_964406685.1 uncultured Solibacteraceae bacterium
CCACGCCTTCCGGGGTGAGAGTCGCTACTTTCTACGCTTTTCCGGGCATTCTCGTCGTCACGGACTTGGGATCAGTCATTCCTGGCTGCCGCCGGGCTTTGTCCCGGCGTTCCGGTCGCGCCGCGCGGAAGCGCGGCGGCAGACTGAGAGTTTGCCCCACTCGGTGGGCTACCGGTCTGCCCGCAGGCCCGGCGCTGTCCCCCAGATGTGGAACTCGATCGAGATCTGGCCGCTCTTGACGACCGGGTCCTCGTTTGCCATCTGGCGGGCCTCGTCGATGGTGCAGTTGCGGAAGATCAGCAGTCCGCGAAGGTCATTGGGGTCGTGGAAGGCTCCCGCGGCAACCAGCTTGCCGCTCGCGGTCA
Organism: uncultured Solibacteraceae bacterium; assembly: GCA_964406685.1. GTDB lineage: Bacteria > Acidobacteriota > Terriglobia > Bryobacterales > Bryobacteraceae > JACQZT01. The sequence continues at coordinate 366 of CAYOTD010000358.1, forward strand.
TCTTCTTGATCACCGCGACGTGGCCTTCCATCAACCGCTTTGCTTCAGGCGTATTGAAGAAGTCCGCGGTCCACGAAGGGCCTTTGCGGCGGATGCCGACGACGTACTCCGTCGTACGGAACTCGGACTGTTCCGCGAATGCGATCAGCGACAGGAAGAGGAGAGCGCTCGGCAGGAGGCAGTTTGATTTCATGGACATCTCTCAGTCTACCGCCGGCTCCTGGCGTGGTTGCGCGGGCGTTACGAACTGTACTTGCGGCGCCACTCTTCCAGGTCTTTGCGCATGGCGTCGCGCACGGTTACTATGCGGGGTTCGTTGTACAGATTCTGCTTTTCGCGCGGGTCCAGGCGGAGGTCGTAGAACTCGTTCGGGCCCTGGCCGTCGTTGCGCAGCACGAGCTTGAAGCGGTTGTCGCGCGCCATCTCGGCGTTGCGGAAGTGGCCGAAGACGGTATCCGGCCAAGGCTGCTTCTTGGGCAGCGGGCGGTTCATGGCCAGCGGGAGGTAGCTGCGCCCGCACAGGTTGCGGCCGGGCGGGTCGACGCCAGCCACTTCGCACAGGCTGGGCATCAGGTCGTAGAAGCTGACCATTTCGGGGCGGATGTGCTCGGCCGGGACGCGGCCGGGCCAGCTCCAGATCATGGGCGTGGCCACTACTTCGTCGTACATGTTGATGGGGTCGGAAGCCAAGCCCTTGGACCACAGCCCGTGCCGGCCCAGAAGGAAACCGTTGTCGCCGGTGAAGACAATCAGCGTGTTGTCGAGCAGGCCGCGTTGCTGAAGCTTGCGGCGCAGGACGGGGATCTGGTCGTCCAGCGCGGTGGTGGAAGCCGCGCACTTGCGCAGGTTCCCCACGATATCGTTCAGCAGCTCCTTCTCTCGCAGGGCGTTGCGGGCCGCCGGCTCCCATCCGGTGGTGGTGAACGGCGTCTTGGCGTACAGATCGTAGTATTTCTGGGGATGGCCGTCGTAGGGCAGGTGGGGGTTCAGGTAGCTCGCCACCAGGAAGAACGGAGCGCCGGGCTTCTGCTCGTCCAGGAAGCGGCAGGCTTCGCCGGTCATCAGCTCGGTGAGATATCCCTTCTCCTCGACCTTCTGGCCGTTACGGTACATCACGGGGTCCTGGAAGCGGCCGGTCCCCATGGTGTAGGTGGACTTGAAGCCATGGCCGGGCGTGGCGTCCGCGCCCATGTGCCACTTGCCGACGTAGCCGCAGTTGTAGCCCGCCTGCGCCAGAACGTCCGAGATCATGATCTCGTTGCGGAACGAATCCGGCGGCGCGGCCTGGCCCTGGGGAGGCGTCTCGATGGGCTTGGCGGTCAGAAAGTCATGGATTCCGTGCTGCCGGGGCGTGCGCCCGGTGAACAGCGTGGCGCGGCTGGCCGAGCAGATGGGCGTGCAGACGAAGTTGTTGAGGAACCGGGCTCCGGTGCGCGCCAGCGTGTCGATATGAGGAGTCTTGATCTCCTGGTTGCCGTAGCAGCCGAGCATCCAGGCGGCCAGGTCGTCGGCCAGGATCAGCAGGATGTTGGGGCGGTTGGGGGCCGCCTTCTTCTGGGCAAGCAGCGCCGGCGCGACGGCGGGCGCGAGGAAGCTTCGACGGGATAAGGGCACACTCATAGCTCAGTAGTTCAACTCCTCTGGTAACACGTCCGGGATCTCAAAGATGCTCCCTCCGAAGAATAATCGCAGCAGGAAAGTGTTGGGGTTCGGAGCGGAGCCGGTGTCCAGGAACGCGGCTGCCTGCTGCTGGGCCGCCAGGGCGACGGTGAGACCGGGGATGGAAAACAGGTTGGCGAGATAGGAGTGCGGGTTCTCGTCGAGCGAGGGGTAGACCTTGCGCGCCAGGTCGTGGCGGTAAAGCCAGGTGGATTCGCGCCCCCCGGCGGCGCGGATCAGGGCGCTGTTGGTGGGATTGGGCACGGAGCGGTCGCCCTTGGCGATCAGCCACAGGACCGGTTTCTTGAGGCGCTGGGCGAAGAACAGCGGATCGCCGGGCGCGTCCAGCCACTCCAGCCACTCGAACAGTTCCTGGATGCGGATGGCGGCGGGGTCCTCGACGGTGCGCACGGGCTGATCGCGCAGCGGCCAGGCGCCGGCGAAATCGCCGCCGGCATTGAGCGAGGAGATTCCCTTGAGGTAGTCGACGGCGTGGTGGTGGTAGCTCTGGCCCCAGCGCGCGATGTCGACGACCGACCCTCCGCCTACGTTGAGGACCGCGGCGCGGATGTCGGGCTCGACGGCGTTCAGCATGGTGCCGTAGATGGCGCCGAGGGAGATGCCGGCGTAGTAGATGCGGTTTGGGTCGAGGTCCAGGGCGCCGTCCCCGTCCAGGTCGATGCCGGCGCGCAGGGCGCGCACGAGCTGCATCAGGTCGACCACGGTCTGGCGGAGGCAGTCGCGCAGGAGGATGGGCGTGGCGGAGTTCAGGATCAGGCAACCTTCCGGGCTGTCGAACGCGCCGTCGCCGTTGAGGTCGACGGCACGGCCGCCGCCATCCACCTCGGTGGTGTTGCCGGACCAGTCGCTCAGAACGAAGCGCGTGCGGGGTCCGTAGCCGTGGCCGTGGGCGTTGATGGAGATGGTGGCGAATCCACGGCCGGCGAAGCCGAGGGACAGCGCGCTGGGGCCGCCGATGCTGCTGTCGCCCAGGCCGTGGCCGGCGATGACCACCGGGTAACCGGTCTGGGGCCGGTCGGCCGCAGGTAACAGGACGTGGTACTGGATCTCGTTCGTGCCGGTGGAGGCGGGGGCGATGACCTGCCGCTCATCGAGATAGGCGGGCGAGCGGATGCTGCCGAAGGCGATCCGGTTGACGCCGGCAAGGAGAGAGAAGGGAAGCTCGGTGTCGGTGAACCGGTCGGGATTGACGCCCACCTGGGCGTGGAAAGTGACGCCACTGAGTTCGGAGAATGCGAAGACGCTCTTGCCGGACAGCCGGGTTGTAGCGGGCGAGACGGCTTCCAGCGCGGTGCGGGCCTCCTCCAGCCAGGCGGTGGCGCTGAGCGTGGTGAACAGCGACGCCCCCGCGACCGTGGCCGGCGCCAGCGCGCGGTCGGCTGGGGGGAGCGCCTCGGCGAGCTGTCCGCAGTAACCGGTGGTTTCGGCCAGGCAGGCGGTGAAGGCGGCCGACGGGGTGACGGGCGCGCCGGCGGCATCGCGGATGGCGTCAGTGGCCACGAGCAGGTAGCGGCGGCCGGGTTCGAGAACGCGGTCCGGCTTGGCGAAGGCGGTGAAGGTCGTCGGGTCCCAAACCACCTGGTTAACCGGGATCGCGGTGTCGCCGTCCACGATCCTGAGGCCGGCCTTGAGTGTCTCGGGGTCAACGGCGGCGGAAAACCGCACGCGCAGGCGCGCGTTGGGGCTGAAGCCGTCGAATTCGTTCAGCAGGGCGAGGGCGGGGCAAGTCTCGGGCCGCTCCTGGCAGAGGCTGGCGGGCAGGTTGACGCGGCGGCCGGTTCTCTGCGCGGTGTCCTCGGCGGTCAGCGCGTCGGTGGGGAAGGGGCCAACGTCCGGCGCGGTGGGGTCGAAGCGAACGGTGGTCGCGGCGGCGAGCGCCGGCAGCAGTGCGCAAGCGAAAACGCGAAAAACAGGGACAGTAACCAGTTTCCCCTTTCCGGAGGCAGGCGCTGAAAACAGAAGACCTACGAAAAGGGGAAATTGGTTACTGTCCCTGTTTTTCTTAGAGTACATCGGCGAAGCCTCGTTTCAGGTGGCGGAAGATGAGGCCGCCGGCCAGGAACATCAGGATCGAGGCGAGGGCCAGGATGCCCAACTCCTGCGCCGTCGGCAGCATGTAGGATAACAGCCGCTCACGGTAGGCGCGTACCAGGTGGGCCAGTGCCCACCGCAGCCCTTCCGGGTATTGCTCCTCGGTGATGAAGATCGGCGTCGCCCAGAACCACAGCGTGAGAGCGACCATGGTCGCCTGCGAGGTGTCGCGCAGGTAGACCTGAAGGCTGGAGACGATCCAGCCGAGGCCAACGGCGAACAGGCCGGTGAAGAACATGTACAGCGGCAGCAGAAAGATCATGACGCTGTAGTGGTTCAGCCAGACGAACGCCGCCGCGACCACCAGGGCGAGGGTCATCATGTGGCTGACCAGCGACGACAGGAATACCGCGATGGGTACGAACTCGGCCGGAAACAGCGTCTTAGTGATCAGGTTCGAATGCTCCAGCAGAGAGGTGGCCGAACGCGTCACCGTCTCCTGGAACAGGGCCCAGGGCAGGTATCCGGCGAACAGGAACATGGTGTAGTTCTGGGTGATGGCGTCGGGGGGCAAGGTGGCCTTCATGCACGTCTGGAAGACGAACGTCCAGCTTGCCAGCAGAACCAGGGGATGGATCAGGCCCCACAGCCAGCCGGCGGTCGAGCCGACGAAACGCTGCTCGAAATCGCGGCGCACCATCTGGAACAGCAGCGTGCGGCGCTCGACGATTGTACGGAAGAAACCGAGGCCGGGGAGCGATCGCATGAGTGTTGCGGAGTACCTAACTCATGCTAGCACCGGCGCGCGCGCGGCTTCTATCCGGCGGCGGGCGGCCGGACCTCCATCATCTCCAGCAGCGCCGTGACCGCCCGGCTGAACTTGAGCCGGCGCCTGTGGATGATTCCGATGGGGCGGACCAGGCCGGGCGCCTCCAGCGGCACCGCAACCAGACGGCCCTGCTCGATTTCGGCGCGCAGGCTGCGCCGGGGCAGCAGGCTGAACCCCGATCCCAGCGCCACCGCCTCCTTGATCATCTGGATGTTGTCGAAGTGCATGACTAGCTTCACGCTGACGCCGTGCTCGCGCAGGAAGCGGTCCATCTCGCGGCGAATGGGCAGGTCTTCGTCGAAACTGACGATGTCCTGGCCGTTCAGCGCTTCCGGTTTCACGGCCTCCATTCGGGCAAGAGGATGCGTGGGGGCAACCGCCACCACCATCTCTTCCTTGCGCCACGGGATGACGGCGATCTCCTTGGTCGGTTCCGGGTAGCTGATCAGGCCGAGCTCGGCGCGCTCGTTCACCACCGCCTCGAAGACCTTCTCCGGCCGGAGGTATTCCACGCTGAGGCGGGCCTGCGGGAACCGGCGGGCGAACTCGGCTTCCAGATCCGACATCTCCGACAGACCGATCGAGTAGATCGACGCCACGCGGACCGCTCCCTCCACCTGCGATCGCAGCCGCCCGAGGGCGGTCGAGAATTCGTCGCGGCGCCGGAGCACGTCCCGGCACATTTCGTAGTAGAGGCGCCCGGCCTGGGTCAAGGTCAGCGGGCGGGTGCTACGATCCAGCAGGCGCACGCCGTAGATACGTTCCACCTCGCCCAGGTGCTGGCTGGCGGCTGACTGACTGATCCCGTTCAAGCCCGCTCCGCGGCTGATGCTTCGGGTCTGTACTATGTCTTTGAAAAGCTTAAGATGCTCCAATGTCACCAGCTTCAGAATATCATAAGGAGAACTAATGTCAACCAGACATAACTTTCAATTGACTAATTCAGTCATCGTGCTATAC
>CAYOTD010000359.1:0-611 GCA_964406685.1 uncultured Solibacteraceae bacterium
ACCGCGAATCCCCGGCCTTGTTCGCCGGCTCGCGCCGCCTCCACCGCCGCGTTCAGCGCCAGCAGGTTGGTCTGGAAAGCGATATCGTCGATGGTGGTGATGATCTCGGCGATCCGCTTGGAGGAGGCGTTGATCTCAGCCATCGCCGCCACCGCCGAACCCACCACCTGCCCGCCCTTCTCGGCCGACTCACGCGACCCCGCGGCCAACTGGTTGGCCAGCCGCGCGCTGTCGGCGTTCTGCTTCACCGTAGCCGTCATCTCCTCCAGGCTGGCCGAGGTCTCCTCCAGGCTGGAGGCCTGCTCCTGCGTGCCGCTGGAGAGTTCCTCGGAGGCCGAGGCAAGCTGCTCGGAGGCCGCCGCCACCTCCGTGGCCCGGTTGCGGATCTCGCCCAGGGCGTCCCGCATGTTGCCCACCGCCTGGTTCAGCGCTTTGGCCATCCGGCCCACCTCGTCCTCGGAATCGACCTCCAGAGTGGCCGTAAAGTCACCCTTGCCCACCGCGTCCAGGGTGCCGGCGGCCGCGGCCAGCGGGCGCCCGATCAGGCGCGCCATGACGGTTCCGATCACCACCGCCAGCAACACCGCCACCAGCGACAGCCCGATGATGGC
>CAYOTD010000359.1:621-5856 GCA_964406685.1 uncultured Solibacteraceae bacterium
GGTAGTTGTCTTGCATGTTGTCGAGTTTGCTCTTCTCCAGCGTGCTGATGTCCTGCTCGATCTGCACCGCCAGGTCCCGGATTCCGGCCAGCCCGGCGATCGCCTCGGCGTCCTTGCGCGCCAGTTTCAGATCCAGAATCTTGTCCTGTTCCGGCGACAGGACGTGGAACCGCTTCAGCAGATCCGCCGCCATCTCCCGGTTTTGCTGGTTCACGATGCGGTCCTGGTAGGCGGCGAATTCCTTGAGAAATGTCTCGCGATTCTTCTGGATGTCGAGAATCCAACGGCGGATGGCCCGCTCCTCGGTTTCCACCATGGCGGTCAGCAGCGCCCGCCGGATGCGCAGGATCTCAATGTTCGCGCTCTTCAGGTGGGCGATGCCGAGAGCGTGCTTGGCGTACAGCTCGCCGAACAACCCGCTCAACTGCGACGCCCCGCGAATGCCCGCGACACCGACTCCGGCCAGCAGTACCGCCATCGTTCCGAAACCAAGCGCCAGCTTGGTCACAGTCTTTCTGTTCTTGAACCATTGCATAGTTGCCGTCCTCTTCTTCACACGGTTTCCAAAATCCGCTCACCCGGCCGGCGCCCGCCGAGATGGGCGATACCGGCCACGTCGAGAATGAATGCCGCCCGCCCGTCACCCAGGATGGTCGCGCCCATCACGCCCTCGACTTTGCGGAAATGGGACTCCAGGCTCTTGATCACCACCGGTTGCTGGCCGAGCAGTTCATCCACCAGCAGCGCCAGCCCGCGCCCCTCGTGCTCAACCACCACCACCGCACCGGAGGCCGCATCGGTCACCGCGCCTTCCAGGCCCAGTACGGCGTGCAGCCGGATCAGCGGCAGCGGCCGGCCCCGCACCACCACGGCCTCCCCTCTCCCGGCCACCTCTTTGAGCTGTTGCGCCCGGGGACGGATCGACTCCCGGATGGCCACCAGCGGCAGCACATAGGTCTGGGCGCCGATCTTCAGCAGTTGCCCGTCCAGAATCGCCACGGTCAGCGGGAGCCGGATGCGGAAACGCGAGCCCTTCCCGGGGTCGCTGGCGACCGCGATGACCCCGTTCAGCGCCTCGACGTTGCGGCGGACCACATCCATGCCCACGCCCCGGCCCGAGATGTCGCTCACCGATTCGGCGGTGGAGAATCCCGGCCGGAAGATCAGCGACCGCACCTCGTCCTCGTCCAGCAATTCGTCGGGGCCGATCAGTCCCTGCTCGACGGCCTTGGCGCGAATCCGTTCCACATCCAGTCCCCGGCCGTCGTCGGACACCTCCACCATGACGCTGCCTTCTTCATGGAAGGCCTCCAGGCGAACCACGCCCTGCTCGGGCTTGCCCGCCTGCCGGCGCTGCTCCGGGGTTTCGATGCCGTGATCCACGGCGTTGCGCACCAGGTGGGTCAGGGGATCCGCCAACTGCTCAATGACGCCTTTGTCCAGCTCGGTGTCCTCCCCCGCGATGGCCAGCGCCACCCGCTTGCCGGTGGCGGAGGCCAGGTCCCGCACCAGGCGCGGAAAGCGGCTGAAGACGCCGCCGATGGGCTGCATGCGCACCGCCATCACCCGTTCCTGCAACTCCCGCGTGTTGCGTTCCAGCTCGCTGAAGGCGGCCAGCAACTCGCCCAGCCGCGCCATGGAGAAACCGCTCAGGATCTGGCCGGCCACCGACTGCGCAATCACCACTTCCCCGACCAGGTCCACCAGCTTGTCCACCTTGGCCGTGGCCACGCGCACCGTGGAAGACTCCAGCACCGGCGCCGGGTGGGCCGCCGTCCGGGCGGGCTCCGGGGGGGAGCCGCCCGCCGCCGGCGGGACCGCGTCCCGCGCCGGGACCGGCGGCGCCGGCTGTTCCTCCACCGGCTCGATCTCGATCCGGGCGCCGTCCTCCACGAAGGCGAAGATGTCGCGGATTTCGGCGGGCGAGGCCGCGGTGGTCAGCTTCAGCCGCCAGCTCAGGTAGCAGGTTTCCGGGTCCATTCCGGCCAACTCCGGCAGACGGCCGCGGTCGATCTCGACCTCTTCCACCGCGCCCAGGTTGGTCAGGTCGCGGAGGACCAGCAACGGGTCCATCGCGGTTCGAAACAGGTCCGGCGAGGGCTCGAACCACACCCGGTAGCTCCGCAGCTTTCCCGCTTCGGCGTGGGCCGGTTCGGCCGCCGGGACGGCGGCGGGGGACGAATGGCTCCGCACCGCCTCCAGCGCGCCGCGGACCTCATCGGCTTCCTCGGGCGGCGCCGCGCCGGCGCGGGCGCTGGCCACCAGCGCCTTCAGCACGTCGGCGGAGCGGAGCAACAGCCCGGCCAGTTCCCCGTTGACGCTCCTCTCGCCGTCGCGCAGCTCTTCCATCAGGCTCTCGAAAGCGTGGGCGAAGCGAACGATGCCGTCCAGTCCGAACATCCCGCCGCTGCCCTTGATGGAGTGGACGGCGCGAAACACCGCGTTCATCTGCTCCCGGTCGGAAGGCGCGGCCTCCAGCTTCAGCAACGCCGTCTCCATGGCGGCGATGTGCTCGGCGGCCTCCTCGAAGAATACGTCCTTGAAACGACTCAAGTCCTGTTCCATGTCGGGGCCTCAGGGCAACAGTTTGGATACGACCTGAACGAATCGCATGGGACTGAAGGGCTTGACGATCCAACCCGTGGCGCCGGCCACCTTGCCCTGGCGGATCTTGGATTCGTGGTTTTCGGTGGAGAGCATCAGCAGAGGCGTGTGCCTGGAATCCGACCGGGCCCTGGCCCGACGGATGAACTCCAGTCCATCCATCACCGGCATGTTCAGATCGGTGACAATCAGATCCACTCCGCCGGCCTGATCGAGCTGGGCGATGCCTTCTTCTCCATTGGTGGCCTCGATCACTTCGAAGCCGACCCGGCCAAGCGTAAACGCCACCATCTGTCTGATGGAGACCGAGTCGTCGACAATTAGCGCGGTTCGGGACAAGTCACACCACCTGGGAATCGTGAGGGCCGCCGGAGTCCGGGCTAACCCATTTGGATAGCCCCGAACGATCCAGTTCCTGCTTGAGCGGCGGTCCGGGAGGGCCGATTCTCAGGCTCCGCCCCTGGCCGGAGAGGGCGGACTCGAGTGCGACAAGAACCTGGATCACGGCGGCGCTCAGGTGGCCGGCTCCGCGCCAGTCGAGGTCCACGTCGGAGCCGGCGCCGGCGGCTTCCAGAGCGAGCCGGTGAAGCTCCGGCGCGGAACCGAGATCGAGTGAGCCCCGGAGCGTGAGTTTGAGGCGGCGCTTGCAGGGCTTGAGGGTTAGGAAAGCTTCCGAAGAGGCCAACGATCTGCTCCCACAGACCCATATCGGCCCCGGATTAGAGGACTAATACTCGATACCGAATTACGATTATCGCAGCGCCCCGGAAAATGCGAGGTAGGCGGAATCCCTTAGATCTGGACCCGCCTCCCGAGGCGCCCGGTCCACTCCCCGCCGGCCAGGATACGCGGCATAAACTCGATCAGCCGCAGATGCTTCTCATACCTGGAACGGCTCCGGGCGCCCCAAGATGTCGCCCGTTTCCGTATGGCCGGCATGGCAACCGCCCTAAGGCCGCGGCGTCTTCGATTTGTCTCCGATTAGGGCAAAAACTCCGCCGCGACTTATGAGGAATCCACCGCGAAGTACGGGCGAGCCCGCCGGGCGGACGCTCTTTTCCCCGAGGTTACACCTTTTCCGGCACCGCGTAGGGCGGGCGCGGCGGGCGGGTGAGCATCTTGTTGGCTTCAACCTCACCCGGGAAGGTCATCGTCTTCGGATCGAATACCAGGCTGCGCTTGAGGCGGTAGCTGATGTTGGCGATATGCACCAGCACGGCGGAGGTCACGCCCACCTCGACGTCGGCGGTCAGGTCGCCGGCCTTGCGGCTGCGGCAGGCCTGAAGGAAGTTGCGGAAGTGGGGCGCGTCGCCGCCCGGGATCCGCTCGTCCATGATTTTCTCGCCGCTTTCGCCCTTGTAGACCTGGAAGCTGCCGCCATCCACCGCCATCCAGCCGTCGGCGCCGAAGAACAGGTCGCCGATGCAACCGCCCACAGGAGGCCCTAAGGGCGCACCGGCAGGAGGTCTGCCGCCGACAGGAGCGTCGACGGCAACGCGATTGGGATCCACCTGGGCAGCCGGGGGGCCGCCCGCGGGCCTGGCGCCGGCGGGGCGCGGGCCACGCGGAACGCGGTCGGCACCCATGTAGCCTTCGCCGCCCGTCAGAATGCCGCGCACCTCGAAGACGAGGGTGGCGTCGCCGTAGTCGAAGGTGGCGATCTGCGTGTTGGGCGTCTCCTGGTCGTCGTCATAGACGTACTTGCCGCCGGTGGACACCACGGCCGTGGGCAGCCCGGGCTTGCCCAGGCCCCAGCGGGCGACATCAATCTCGTGGGCGCCCTGGTTGCCGATGTCGCCATTGCCCGTGTCCCAGAACCAGTGCCAGTTGTACTTGAAGCGGAGCGGGTTGAACGGGCGCATGGGAGCGGGGCCGAGGAACTTGTCCCAGTCCACGCCGAGGGGGACGGGTCCGTCGGCGGCGCGCCCGATCGTCTTGCGGCGTTTGAAGCAGAGGCCCTTGGCCATGTAGACCTTGCCGATGACGCCCTCGCGGAGAAGCTGCATGGCCTTGATCTTATGCGGTGCGCTGCGGCCCTGCGAGCCGATCTGGACCATTCGGTTGTACTTGCGCGCGGCCTCGATCATGCGCAGCCCTTCGAACACGTTGTGGCAGGCGGGTTTCTCGACGTAGACGTCCTTGCCGGCCTGGCAGGCCCAGATGGTGGCGAGAGCGTGCCAGTGATTGGGCAGAGCGAGGCCCACGGCGTCGATGTTCTTGTCCGCGAAGATATCCTTCATGTCGATGTGGGCGGTGGGCTTGCGGCCGGTGCGTTTCTCCACCATGGCCACGCCCCGCTCGCGCGCGGACTGGTCCACATCGCAGACGGCCGCGATGCTACAGTCTTCGATCGAGCCGAAAGTGTTCATGTGCGAGCCGCCGCGGCCGCCGAGACCGACAATGCCGACCTGGATGCGGTCGTTGGCGCCCATCACGCGCGTGGCCTGCGCGGCGGTCAACGCCGTGCCTGCGGAGTAGAAGAACTGGCGTCTGGTTGAACTCATCATAGATGCTCCAGAGGCTATACTACTCCCGCGGCGACCGGGGCGCCATGACGATTCCGAACGATATTCTCACCATGAGTGGAATCCCGCGCTTGTCGGCCCAAGCCGTCGCTGAAAACAAAGGACA
>CAYOTD010000360.1:0-273 GCA_964406685.1 uncultured Solibacteraceae bacterium
CCACCGCCGCCTTCCTGCAGTGGTTCATCTCCGAACAGGTGGAGGAAGAGGCCACGGCGTCCGGCATTGCCGAACGTATGCGCGCCATGGGCGATTCCAAGGGCGGCCTCTACATGCTCGATCACCACCTGGGCGAGCGCAGCGCGGAATAGACAGCCGGCATGGGTGATACAAAGCGCGTCCTTATCGTCGGCGGAGTAGCCGGAGGCGCCTCTTGCGCGGCCCGCCTGCGGCGCCTGAATGAGTCTGCCAGCATTATCCTGTTCGACCGCG
>CAYOTD010000360.1:283-5855 GCA_964406685.1 uncultured Solibacteraceae bacterium
CGGGCCTCACGTCTCTTTCGCCAACTGCGGCCTGCCCTATTACGTAGGCGGCGTCATCCGCGACGAAGCCAAGTTGCTGGTCGCCACGCCGGAGCTTTTCCGCCGGCGTTTCAACATCGAGGTTCGCACGGAAAGCGATGTTATCGCCATCGATCGCCCGGGCCGCGCCATCCAGGTGCGCGACTTGAATGAGGGGCGGGATTACAGCGAGCCCTACGATGCTCTGGTCCTGGCCCCCGGCGCCAGCCCCATCCGTCCGCGGCTGCCCGGCATCGACTTGCCGGGAGTCTTCGCCCTGCGCACCATCCCCGACAGCAACCGCATCCGCGAATGGCTGGCGGATGGAAACATCCGGAGTGCGGTGGTGGTGGGCGGGGGGTTCATCGGTCTCGAGATGGCCGAGAACCTCTCGCACCGCGGCCTCGATGTCACCGTTGTGGAGGCGGCCAGCCAACTTCTGCTTCCGCTCGATCCGGAGATGGCCGAGTACGTGCGCAGCCGGCTGGTGGCCAACAAGGTGCGCGTCCACCTGGGCGACGCCGTGGCGGCGTTCGAAGCGGCCCCGGAAGGCCTGCTGGTGCGGACCCGCGGCGGCGCCGGTTTCCCCGCCGGGATGGTCATCCTCTCCATCGGAGTGCGGCCCGAGACCGGCCTGGCCCGCGGGGCCGGACTGGAAATCGGCGAGCGCGGCGGAATCCGCGTCGACGAGCAGATGCGGACCTCGGACCCGAACATCTGGGCGGTGGGTGACGCCGTGGAAACACGCGATTTCGTATCCGGCGATTGGGGCCTGACGCCGCTGGCCGGACCCGCCAACCGCCAGGGACGTGTTGCCGCCGACGCCATCTGCGGCCGCTGGAGCAGCTTCCGCGGGGTCCAGGGCACCGCCGTGTGCGGCGTTTTCGGTCTGACCGTGGCGCTCACCGGCGACAGCGAGAAATCCCTCCACCGCTCCGGCTGCAAGGACTTCGAGTGCGTCTACGTCCACCCCGGCCACCACGTGGGCTACTATCCGGGCGCGAAGCCCATCCATCTGAAGTTGATCTTCCGCGTCTCCGACGGCCGTATTCTGGGGGCGCAGGCGGTGGGCGAAGCAGGAGTGGAGCGCCGCATCGACGTTATCTCGATGGCCATTCAGAAGCAGTGCACGGTCTTCGACCTGGAGGAGGTCGAGCTGTGCTACGCACCGCAATACGGCGCCGCCAGGGACCCGGTGAACATGGCCGGAATGGTGGCGGCCAACGTGGTCAGGGGCGATGTCGCCCTTGCCCGGTGGTCCGCTCTGGAATCGTCCGGGGCGCTGGTGGTCGACGTCCGCGAGCCCGCCGAATTCGGGCGCGGCCACCTCCCGCGGGCCATCAACATCCCGCTCGGCCAGCTCCGCGGCCGGCTGGACGAGTTGCCGCGCGACCGCGAGATCTGGGTCAACTGCGGCGTCGGCCAGCGGTCCTACTACGCGCTGCGGCTACTCCGTCAGCACGGCTTTGACGTCCGCAATCTGTCCGGAGGATACGAGACCTACAGCGTGCACACGGCGATAGAATAGATCGCCATGAGCATGAATCGGCGCGAGCTCATCACGGCGGCGCCTTTTCTCCACCGCACCGCAAAGGCGGCCGCGCGGCGCCCCAACGTCGTCATGATTATGACCGACGACCACGGCGCCTGGACCCTGGGCTCTTACGGGTGCGGCGAAACCAGCGCGCCCACCCTCGACCGGCTGGCGGCCACCGGGGCGCGCTTCACCCGCGCTTTCGCCTGCACGCCGGTCTGCTCGCCCAGCCGGATGACCTACATGACCGGCCGGGTCCCCTCGACCCACGGCGTGCACGACTGGCTCCGCGTGGTGGACTCCCATGGTCCCCGCTCGCGGCGCTGGCTGGCCGGCCATCCGACCTATTCCGAGGCGCTGGCCCAGAGCGGTTACACGCTCGGCATGTGCGGCAAGTGGCACATGGGCGAGGACGATAAGGCGCAGGCCGGCTTCTCCTACTGGTGCACGATTCCCGGCGGCGGCGGACCTTACCGCGATCCGGAGTTCGTCCGCAACGGCGTGCGGGAGATCATCAAGGGCTACAAGACCGACATCGTCACCGATTGCGCCCTCGACTTCCTGGACCGGCAGAGGAAAGCGGCGAATCCGTTCTATCTACTGGTTCCCTACTACGCCCCTCACACGCCGTACGACTACCAGCCGGAGGAGTACCGCAAGCCCTACGAGAACGCGACCTTCTCCTGCTACCCGCGCACGCCGATGCATCCCTGGCAGATTCGCGGTCTCAAGGCGCATCACGGCAACCAGGCCAGCATGCGCGCTTACTCGGCGCTGATCACCGGCGTGGACCGCAACGTCGCCCGCATCCTGAAGCGGCTGGAAGAGATGGGCGTGCGCGACAACACCCTCGTCGTCTTCACCGCCGACCAGGGCTGGAGCGCCGGCCATCACGGCGTCTGGGGGAAGGGCAACGGCACCTGGCCGTTCAACATGTACGAAGAGGCCATCCAGGTGCCGCTCATCTGGAACCATCCGGGCCGCATCAAGCCGGGCACGGTGCTCCACCCGATGGTCTCCTCTTACGATTACTTCCCGACGATTCTCGACTACCTGGGCATCCCGGCGCCGGCCGACCCGCGGCGCGTGGGGCGCAGCTACGCCGCCTTCCTGCGCGGCGCCAATCCGCGCTGGCAGAACCGCCTCTACTTCGATTACGCCATGGTGCGCGCGGTGCGGACGGAGAACCTGAAGTTCATCGAGCGCAGCCGCGAATGGCCCAGCGAGCTGTTCGACCTGGAAGCCGACCCGGGCGAGACGAAGAACGTGATCGACGACCCGCGCCACCGCCGCCAGCTCGAAGCCCTGCGCGCCGACCTCCACCGCTTCTTCGGCCGCCTCAACGCCCCGCCGATAGACGATTGGCGCAAAGCCATCGTGCAGGACTGGCAAGAGTACAGCCGGTAGCGTATTGCGCTGGAGATTCCAGTCATTGACCGCTCCCTCACGGTCGCGGCTCAGATCCCAAGCTGAGCCGCGACCGCGAGGGAGCGGTGTGGCCGGCTTCTGCACGAGCCAGTGGGCAAGCTTACGCTCATGCGCGTGCTTGTACCATGGTGTCGTGAGAGTGGCTGTCGAGATCAGCTCGGAACACCGCGCCCGGCTTCTGGAGATCGCCGCGCGGAGGGGCGAGAAAGGGCTCTCTGCCATCCTCGCGGAGGCCATCGACAGCTATCTCCGGCGGGTGCCGGCCCTGGAAAGAGCTCGGCGCAACGCGCAATCGCTTAGGGGCTGCCTCAAGCCGAAGGAGGCGGACCACCTGCTCCAGATGGTGGCGCGGACCAGAAGGTCGGGGCGATGACGATCACCGGCGCGAGCCCTGCGATTGAAGAGATCGTCCCGCCCGGCTGCGAAATCGAGCGGATCGCCACCGGGTTCCTGTTTACCGAAGGCCCGGTCTGGACCCCCGACGGAGCCCTGCTGTTCAGCGATATACCCGCCAACCGCATCTACCGCTGGACGGAAGCAGGCGGCGTCACCGTCCATCGCGAGAAGAGCGGATGGGAGGGCGACGCGGACCCGCCGGTCCAACTGGGCTCCAACGGCCTCACCCTGGATCGCGAAGCCCGCGTGTGCGTTTGCGAGCATGGCAACCGGCGCGTGACCCGCATCGAGCCGGACGGATCGCTCCGCGTGCTGGCGGATCGCTGGGAGGGCCGGCGCCTGAACAGCCCGAACGACCTGGCGTTCCATTCCGGCGGCACGCTCTACTTCACCGATCCTCCCTACGGTTTGCGCGGCCGCGACCAGGACCCCGCAAAGGAACTGGCCTTCAACGGCATCTTCAGCCTGCGGGACGGCGAACTGCGCCTGCTGCACACGGGGCTGTCGAAGCCGAACGGCCTGGCCTTCTCTCCCGGCGAGAAGCTCCTCTACGTGGCGAACTCGGACCCGCAGCGGCGGATCTGGATGCGCTTCGGGGTTCGGCCGGACGGCGCGCTGGAGGAGGGCGAGGTCTTCTTCGACGCCACCGCGAACCGCGAGCCGGGCAACCCCGACGGGCTCAAAGTGGACCAGGCCGGCAATCTCTACTGCACCGGTCCCGGCGGTATCTGGATCTTCACCCCCGAGGGACGACATCTGGGAACCCTCCAGTTCCCCGAAGTCCCCGCCAACTGCCACTGGGGTGGCGAGGACGCCCGAACCCTCTACGTCACCGCGCGCACCAGCGTCTATCGCGTGCGGCTGCTGGTGCCCGGCATCCGTCCGGCGCCCCGGATTTGACAGCCGCCGCCGCCGGGAGCCACAATGAAAATGTCAGCTTGAGCGGGAGTAACTCAGCTGGTAGAGTGCAACCTTGCCAAGGTTGATGTCGCGGGTTCGAATCCCGTCTCCCGCTCCATTCCCCCCTGTCGAGGCCCACCCGTGGTTGACGACGATCGCAGGGTAAGCCCCGAATTCTGGCGCGACGAAGAGGCGGAGCACCGCGTCAACATGCGCCGCCAGTTCTTCCGCTGGACCCTGCTGTTCTCCCTCGTGCTGGCCTTCTTCGCCTTCACCCTGTGGTGGGCGGCCTCAGTGGTCCGCTTCAGCTCCGCGCGCATCCAGTTCCGCTCCACCGCGACGTGGCGGGTCCGGGGAACGGTGCGGGACGCGCGCACCGGCGCTGGGGTGCCGTGGGCGCACATCCGCGACGATCCCCGCAGCCGCCCGCCGCTGTTCGAGACCACGGCCGGCGTCACCGGCGCCTACGAACTGGTGACCATCGCCGAGCCGCACGACATCTACATCTCGCGGCTCGGCTATCGCCAGACCAAGGTCCAGGTCGGCCGGCGGTGGTTCCTCTGGACGCCAAGCGGCAGCCAGCAGGTCGACATCGTCCTCGAACCGGAGAATCCGCAGCCATGATAAGCTGGCACTCCGATGGGCCTTCGAATCCTTGCGCTACTTGTCCTCCTGCTGCCGGCGTTGCCGGCTGAGCAGTTCGTCTTCATTCGCGGCGATGAACAGGTTTTCGATTTCGAGATCGCCGACGCGCCGGTCACTAACGCCGAATACAAGCTGTTTGTCGATGCGACCGGCCACCGCCCGCCCCGGCACTGGGAGAACGGGCGCATTCCCGCCGGCATGGAGAACATGCCGGTCATCTTCGTCAACCGCTACGACGCCACGGCGTACCTGAACTGGCGGACGAAGAAGGAAGGCCGCATCTACCGCTTCCCCACCGCGCCCGAGTTCGCCTACGCCGCGCGCGCCGGCGCCGCCAACGCGATCTATCCCTGGGGCGACGGCGCGCCCGATGGAAAGGCCAATTACGACGCCGCCGGCGACCGCACCTTTCCCCAGTGGCGCCAGTTCTTGAAACCGGTGCGCAGCTACCCGCCCAACGCCTGGAAGCTCTACGACATGGCGGGCAACGTCTGGCAGATGCTCGTAACCGACCCGGACTACGCCGTGTCACGTTACATCTACCGGATCACGGACCCTATTCAGAAGCAGGGCTCCATCGCCGGCGGCTCCTGGGCGCGTACCGCCGGCTATCTTCGTGTCGGCTCGCGCGGCGGGGTCAGCGCGGGCATC
>CAYOTD010000361.1:0-5825 GCA_964406685.1 uncultured Solibacteraceae bacterium
GCGCGGGGGTCACGGCGGTGAGCGTCGGGGCGGTCATTCGATCTCCTCGCGGTTGCCGCCGATCTCAGACGCGAAGCGCATCTGCGCAAGAAGCTCGCGATCCCCAACGCCGCGAGCGACGCGCGCGATGAAGCGCTCGTCCGCCTCCTCGCCCCACTGGTTGTATCCGGGATGCAGGAATGGCCGCGCGGGCACCTGATGCTGCAGCACCTTGCCGACGGGCCACGGCGCTTTGAGGATACCCTGCGCCATGAGGAAGATCGAGAAGCGGTGCATCTTGGGCGTGACTGTGATCGTATACTTTCGCGTGCCGTACTCGTGGATTGTCGCGATGTTGACGAGGTCGCGCCCGTCGCGCCCGCGCGCGCCGCGGTGCACGCCGACGGTGTGCCAGGCGTATCCGCGCCGCTGGTCGTTGATGCTCCCGAGTAGGTCCGCGTTGTTGATGAGCGCCTTTGAGCTTCCTCGGCGGGCCGCGCCGCTCTTGCTGCCCTTGCGCGGGAGCTTGCGCAGCGCGATGGTCATCGGCGATAGCGGCCGGATGGCGT
This sequence comes from uncultured Solibacteraceae bacterium, assembly GCA_964406685.1. Taxonomy (GTDB): domain Bacteria; phylum Acidobacteriota; class Terriglobia; order Bryobacterales; family Bryobacteraceae; genus JACQZT01. The sequence continues at coordinate 549 of CAYOTD010000361.1, forward strand.
GCCCGCCCGGCGCCTGGTCGCGCAGGCCCTGGACGATGACGCGCCGGAGCAGCTGTGCCTCCTGCGCCGTCGCGCGCTCAATCGCCGCGTGCATGCGCTGCGCGGACCGCGCCGCCGCGCGCTCAGACTCCGATAGCCCCGTGATACGCATGGACCACGTCACGGCGCCACCCGGTCCCGCGCGCAGTGCAGGTAGCACAGCATGGGGCGCGCCCGCCGAAGCGAGAGCCCGTGCCCCGCGCGCTCGATGCGTTCCACGCGGAGGTCATCGAACGCCTCCACCGAAATGCCGTCCACCGTGCGGATCGCTGTCACGCGGTCCCCGCGCGTGAAGCGCGGCGCGCCGTCCGCCCGCGTCAGGCCCAGGCGCTCCAGGTCGCGCATGTCGAGCGTGAGCACGACCTCCGCGACGTCGAACATCCCGCCCGGCGTCATCGTCTGCTCGCCCCAGCGCCCTCTGTCTACCTGGCAGCGCACCGTTACAGCCGCGTGCTCGCGCCGCCCCGCCGCGCCCGTGGGCGTCCCGTCGTCCACCGGCCGCACGCCGCCCAGCGCGTCGTCGTAGCCCGCCTGCGCCTCGGTTCCCGTGGGGAAGGCCAGCACGCCGTTGAGCGTGCCGCCCGTGACGCGGATCGTCGTGCCCGCCGCGACGAGGTCGGCCTCGAGCGCCACGCGATCGTCCGTCAGGGCGTACGCGCCACCGTCGGCGATGGCCGCGTTCAGGAGCGCGGCTATCTCGGCTGGTGTCGCCGCCGCGGGTATCGCCAGCGCGGACCGCAAGATCGTCAGCGTCTGCGTCGCCCCGCCGTTGACAGCCACGGTGAGCGTCCACGAGGCCGATCCGGACAAGTCCCACGGCCCCGCCACGGCGCTCGCCACGGACGCCTGCGCCATGGCCCCGGTCCAGACGCGCCGGACCTCGGCCTCGAACTGGCAGATGAGCCAGCGCACCTACGGGCTCCCGAAGCTGATGGATCTGCCGTACCCCGCGAGCACCTCGGCGATGGCGTCCGACCCGGCCCACCCGGAGCTGGCCGCCGCCGCCGCGTCGCTGAACGTGACCGCCTGGTCGCGCGTCCGGATCGACGTCACCTGGCGCGCGCGCGCCGCGAGGTCGTCCTCGGTGTACATGGGAAACAGGTGCTGCAGCGTCAGCGCCCGCGTGGCCCAGTTGACCAGCGGCGGCACCACGCCGTAATCGAGCGGCACCTGCGACCCGGCCGCCGTCTCGCCACCGACCGCGCCGCGCGTCGGCTCGGTGTAGCCCCAGAGGCCCGCGATGAGGAACGTCTGCGACCCGCTCGCGAGGCCCGCCTCCGACATCCACCGCCGCATGTACTCCCAGGTCTCGAGGTCGTCCTCGATCTTGACCTTGGGCGACGCGAGGTCCGCGAGGTCGCCGCCGCGCAGGTGGCGGTTGTAGACGGTCAGCACGTCGGGATCGAGCGTCGTATCGCTGGTCCCGTAGCGCAGGACCGCGATGACGGGCTCCGGCAGGAGCAGGGCGTCGGGGTAGTTCCGCACGTCCAGGCGGTGCACCGCGTAGCGCGCGCCGAAGCGCCGCCGCGTGGCGCGCTCCACGTACCGGGTGGCCCACTCGAGCGCCAGCTCCACGCGGGCGTCCGCCGCGTCCGCGACCGTCACGCCCTCGGCGCGGATCTCCGCCACCGTGGCGTACCCGTCGATCGCGATGTCGGTGATGCTGAGCGGCACGCCGTGGTCGGTGCCGTCCACCGAGTCGTGGTACACGGCCCGGTAGCTGTAGGTCGTCGCGCCCGCGCTATCCGCGTAGCAGTAGCGCTCCACGACGTCCCGCAGGGGGATCCGCGTGGTCGCGCGCGAGACCTCGGCCCACGACGTGCCGCCGTCCGTGCTGCGCTCCACCTTGATCTCGTCCCACCCCGCGGCGACGAGCGCCGCCGGGTCCGGGACGTCGAAGGTGAGCTGGATCGCCGCCATGGGATCCCCCTAGGCGCGGACGCAGGTGATCCGCCAGTGGCCGTCGTTCGCGCCGCCCGTGTTCGCCACGACCTTCACGCGCAGGTAGCGCACGACGTTGAGCAGGTCGCGCGTCACGTAGACGCCCGTGGCCGTCACCGTCGCGGCGCCCGTTACCTGCTGCGTGACGTCGCCGTAGGTGCACGCCGCCGGCGCCGTGCCGTCGTCCTGGAGCGTCGCCTCGATGGTGCACGTCACCGACCCCGACCCGGGGTCGATGACGAACTCGAAGCCGGTGGACGCCTTCACCGCGCGGCAGTCCACGTAGTAGTAGTAGGTGTCGTCGATGCCGTGCGTCACGGCCGCCAGGAGCTTGTAGTCCCGGTGGAGGTAGTCCATCAGCGTCGCGGTCAGGATCTCTCGCAGCCCCATCATGGTGACGGGCAGCGTCTCCGCGCGCAGCAGGCCGTTGAACGCCTCGGCGTGCGCCCAGGCGACGGCCGCGCTCGACGGCGTCACCTGGAGGTACAGCCGATCGGCGGCCTCCGTAGAGATCCGCAGCTCCTGCCCGAGGTAGCCGCCCGCGATGGCGTCGACGAACATCGGCACGAGCGGCGTCCACGCGTCGACGGCGCCCGCCGTCGCGTTGCGCGCGCGGCCGTAGATCCACGGGATCACCTCTACGGTGCCACCCGCCGTGGCCTGGTCGACGGTCACCTTGACGATGACGCTGCCGAGGCCGCGCACGTCCACCCCCTGGGTGGCGAGCGTCGGCGCCGCGTTGGGCGCCGCGCCCGTAACCGACACGAGGTAGTCGATCTCCCGATCCGCCAGGGCCGTCGCGCTGATGTACTGCTTGGGCATCGGCTACTCCGCCGCAGCCGCCGCGCGGGCGTCCTGCTCGGCGAGCACCCAGTCCCGCACCTTGCCGGACGCCGCTGCGAGGCCCTCGGCGATCTGCGCGAGGTCCGCGTCCGTGAGCGTCGCCCGGGCCGCCTCGAGATCCTCGAGGAGGAGACGTACCACCTTGGTCCGGTTGACGGCCGCTCCGATGAACGCCTCGACGTCGAAGGCCGCCCCCGCGGGCGCGTCGGCCGAGGTGTCCGCCGCGGCCGTCAGGCGGCTCGCGCGCTGCTCGGCGAGGATCTGGTCGATGCCCTTCACGGTCGGCGCCCGCTGGGCCGCCATCGGGTCGGCCACGCCGACGATCGGCGCCGGCACGGCCTCGAGGCCCGCCTGCCGGCGAAGCGTCGCGTGTTCGCCCGCGGCGAACCGCAGATCCTCCACGCTGTCCGCGACGTACCCGCGGAACACGGGCAGCCCCGGCGTCCCCGGCTGGGACACGTAGTAGTCGCCCGTGCGCGGGTCCTTGCCGGTCAGCCGCTCGAAGAGCGGGACCATCAGGCCGCCGCCCGCGTCCACGAGCCGGTCGGGATCGTCCAGCGGGACGATCGGAGACGGCTTGTAGGGCTGCCCCTTGGCCGCTACGCCCGCCGTGAAGCGCGCGATGCCGCTGAGCACGAAGCCCCGCATCCGGTTCTTGGATTCCGGGTTGAACTCCACCATCTGGACCGCTTTGACCGTCATGTTGCTCTCCTTGCTCCTGCACCCCTGAGCCAAAAGGGGGAGCCGAGCCGCCCGTCCGAGGGGTGCCGAGGGTCACCGGAGCGGCGGTGCCCCCGTGGACGGGCCGGGCGGCCGGCGCCCCGGGTTCCCCCGCTACTTGCAGAGGAACGTCGCGTTGAACTCCGTGCCCGACAGGTCCGTGGTCGTCGGCGGCGCGGCCGCGGCGTCCACGTTGGTCTCCGTGAAGACCTTGAGCAGCTTCGTGCTCGATCCCTCCACGGCGGTCGTGTCGAACAGGTACACGGTGTTGGCCGTGCCGCCGGTGATCTGGAACGACGCGTCCTCGCCGGTGCGGTCCGTCTTGACCACGACCTGCGTGCCATCGTCGTAGGCCAGGACGCCCGTGATGCCCGCGTTGATCGACGCCGCCAGGTGGGCGCGCGTGGTATGCGCGCCTGCCAGCGTGAGCGTCGCCTCGGCGCCGCCGTTGACCTTGTAGGTCAGGGTCTTCGTGTCCTGGTCGGCCACCGGCCAGGCCGCCACGTCCGTCTCGAGCACCGCCGGCGTCTCCGTGATGACCGGGCGGTATACGCCGCAGTCGGCCGGGATGCAGGCGATCGGCTCGATGCCGTTGTCGCCCGCGGCGGTGCGCAGGACGCTCGTGATCGCCGACCCGCCGTTCGGGTACAGCGCATCGCCGGTCCACCGGGCCGTGATGGCGCGCGGGTTGACGCCGCCGCCGCTGCCGCCCGTGCAGGTGCTGACCTTTTCCATCGTCGAAATCGCCATCGTTGCCTCCTCGGCGGGCGCGCCGCCGTGCGTTGTTCGTCAACCGGTGGGCGGCGGGCGCCCCGCGCTGGGCGGGACGCCGGCGCCCGCTCCGCGCTTACGCGCAGAGGATGTTGTAGATGCGAGCTGCGGCCTCCTCCTCCTCCATCGCGCTGCCCATGCGGTAGCGCCAGATGTAGGTGACCTTGTCCTCGCGCTCGAGGAGCACGCGGACCTGCTCGACGCGCCGCCAGTACGACACGCGGATGTTGGCCGGGTCGGTCAGGATGGCGTCGGTGAGGTTGCCCGTGATGCCGAGGTCCACCGGCCACTTGGTGATCGGCAGGAACTGCACCCCGAGGGCCGCCTGCGCGCGGCGCTCCACCGTGTTGACGTCGCCGAGCGTAGTGGCGCGGGCCGCCATGGCCTTGCGCCATTTCATCTCGAGGATGTCCGACATGATGAGGCGCTTGCTGTCCATGCGCTGCCGGAACTCGCCCGGCAGGGAGGTCATGGCCTCCTCGATCATGTCGATCGAGAGCGCGGCGGAGAGGGCATCCACCTGGTAGGTGGTCACCGCGGCCCGCAGGCCGTTGAACGGCGTGAGGTCGACGTCGGTCGACGTGGTCGCGCCGTTGATGACGTTGTCCTGCGTATCGCGGCCGATGAGACCGGGGAAGTAGCCCATGAGGTGCGCCTCGAGCGACTCGCGCTCGACGTTGTCCTCGAGGGTCTCGCGCTCGAGCGGGCACTCGGCAACGAACTTGTGCGCGGTGATCGTCACCTCGCTCGTCACCGGCGCTGAGCGCTGCGCTTCCGCCAGGGCGGTCCCGGGCGTCGGCACGTAGTGCGCGACGCGCCCGACGAACTTCATCTTCGGGATCTGCGCCGTCGGCGCCGCCTGGCTTCCCGTGTTCGCGAGGCCGAGGAACTCCGTCTCCTCCACCGCGCGCATCACGAACTGGTCGAACTTGTCCGGTGGCAGCGCGCCGCCGTCCGACGTCA
>CAYOTD010000362.1:0-5799 GCA_964406685.1 uncultured Solibacteraceae bacterium
TGAGCGCGGCCCAGGCCGCCCAAACGGGAAGCTCCTCGCTCTGCCGCACGCGGAAGAAGACGGCTCCCGGCCCGCGCCGCAGCCGTTGCTCGAACAGCTCCGTCCAGATGGTGCCGATCAGGTAGCTGAGGTTGATCAGGTGGCCCCAGCGCGTGTTCAGCGTGTGGTTGATCACCGTGCCGAAGGCGGCGGCGGCGAAGAAGACGCCAAACAGCAGCGCGCCGCCCACCATCCGCCACTTGACCCACGCCGACAGCGCGAGAGCCAGGAAGGAAAGCACCAGGATGTAGACCATCGACCCGATCACCACCGCGCGGGCGATGTGCAGGTTCGCCCCCGCCCATCCATTGCTCTCCAGCCAGCCCTGGAATCCGTAGAGACCGAGCCCGGGGAGCCAGGTCATCACGGAGAGCAGGATCAGGAGCACCGACATCTTGCTCAGCACATACTCGAGGCGCGAGAACGGGCGGGCCAGGTAGAGCGGCACGGCGTTGTTGGCCAGGTCGGGCGAGACCAGCCCCGGCCCCACAAAGGCCGTCATGAAGAACGCGGCCATCGACTGCACGCCGAGGAAGGTCTGGAAAAACAGCACGTCGATGTTGAACAGCTTGCCGGGGCGGATATCGAGCAGCTTGAGCGCGCCCAGGTTGTGATTCAGCCAGATGAAGACGGCGCACAGGATGGGCCAGATGAGGCTGGCCAGGAAGAACAGCGTGAGGAAGCGCGACTGGTGCAGGTCCTCGAAGACGTATCGCGCCGGCACCAGGAACCGCGTCCAGCCGCGAGTGAGCGGCCCGTCGTAGCCGCGATAGTGCTTCTTATAGACGGCCATTGGCGCCTCCCATGGCCTTCAGGAAAATGTCTTCGAGGGAATCGCGCTTGTGCTGAAGGCGGCGGATCTGCACGCTCTGGGCGGCGGCCAGCTCGTAGAGCCGCCGCACCTCGAGCCCGTCCGGCAGCACCAGCTTCATCCGCTCTCCGCCGGTGAGGGCGACCTCGCATCCCATCCGCTCCAGCCCTTCGCTGAAGTTCCCGTTGGCGCCGCGGATTTCGAGCTCGAGGAACTGGCGGTTCGAGCGCCGCTCCTCTTCCAGGTCGCAGTAGGCCGCGATCTGCCCGTCCTTGAGGATGAGGACCTGGTCGCAGGTTTCTTCCACGTCGCGCAGCAGGTGCGAGGACAGGATCATGTGGACCTCGCCCTGGTCGCGGATCTCCTGGATCAGGCGGATCATGCGCAGGCGCGCCGCGGGGTCCAGTCCGTTGGTGGGCTCGTCCAGAAACAGCAGCCTGGGCCCGTGCACCACGGCCTGCGCCAGCTTGGCCATCTGCTTCATGCCGAGGGAATACGTGCCGAGGTTGCGGTAGCGCGCCTCGCCCAGGCCGACGTAGACGAAGGCCTCGTGCGCGCGCTCGAGGGCCTGTTCCTTGGGGATTCCGCTCAACTCCGCCATCAGCCGCACGAAGCGGACGCCGCTCATCGAGGCGATGAAGGAGTCGTTCTCCGGCATGTAGCCGACCAGCGCGCGCACGGCGCGCCCCTCGGAGCGGATGTCGCGCCCGAAGACACGCGCCGTACCCGCCGCCGGAGTCAGGAAGCCCATCAGGGTGTTGATGAGGGTCGATTTGCCCGCGCCGTTGGGCCCCAACAAACCGATGGCCCGGCCCGAGAAGAGGCCGCTCAATCGCTTGAGGATCGTCCGCTGCCCGAACCGGACCTCGAGGTTTTCCAACTCAACGACGGGCGCCATCACCGAAGCATACGCAGGCTATCGCTTCCGTGTTCCCGTCTTCTGGCCCAGCAGCTCCATCATCGCCATCGGCCCGGGAAGCCCGGCCAGCCGCGCGGGAGTCAGGCCCAGCAGGCTCGACGAGCTGGCCACGGTGATGCGGTCCCCTTCCCCGCACACGGTCACCAGCATGGGCTTCAGCTCGCCGGCAAACTGCTGGAGGGCCTGCTTGTGTTCGGGCTTGATCTCCGCGCCGGAGGCGAACAGGCCGGCCAGCGGCCCCAGCGTCGGACCCATGTTGTGATAGAAGAGCCCCGAGTAACTGGTGTGGCGGTCGCTGGGGGAGAGCTGCGCGAACTCCGCCGACCGCACCAGCGTGTATCCGCTGGAACGGAACTGGATGGCGCGGTCCACCAGCGCGCGGTTGGCGCCGGCCACGAAGTACCCGTCGACGAAGGTGTAGGCCACCTCGCCGAACTGGTTGGCCTCGGCGAGGGAAAGCAGATAGTAGGTGCGGCCGTTAGCGGCCTGCTGGCGCGAACGGATGCCCTGCTTGCCCTTTCGCTCCGCCTCCTGGTTGACGCGCGCCACGATGCTTTCGATGGTGGCCTGCATGCGCTCGGGGTTGTAGACTTCGGCCGCGACCTTCCAGGTCATCAGCGGGAAGCCCGACCCGTCCAGGGCGAAGGCGAACTCGCCGCCCAACGACGCGGCCAGCTCGCGGATCTCCGGAGGGATCTTCGGGTTCGTCTCCGCGATCTCCTCCAGGATGCGCTGCGGGTTCTTGACGACGAAGGCCGCCGCGAGGGAGGCCTCCGGAGAGACGAAATCCAGCGCGCCGATGGGCGCGGGCGCGGCCAGCCAGGCCGCCGGCCCTCCGCGCGCATCGCGGAAGTAGACCGTGGCGTGGGTGTCGGTCTTCCCGCCGACGACGCGCTGCTCCAGCACCGCCTGCCGGATATCGCCCGTGGCGGCTCCCGAGTGTCTGGACAGCCGTTCCAGATCGACGGCCACCACCAGACCCGCGCCGCCGCGATAGACCTCCATCAGGCGCGAGCCCAGCGTCGTGCCAGCGAATCCGCCGGTCAGGTTCTCGACCCCCGAGGTCTTGTTCCCCAGGGCGACGATGTTGCCGCGGGCGGAAAGACGAACGTCTTCTTTCGCGCCGGCGGTGCGCAGCCTGGCATTCAGGTACTCCTCGAAGCCCGGCTTGACGGTCTCGGCCAGCACCACCGGCGCCGTCAGATTGCCCCTGGCGTCCGCGGCGGCGGCGACGAGGATCTCATTTCCCAGGTAACCGGAGCTGGACTGAAGCAACTCCATCGCCTCGGTGAACTCACGCTTGTTGCGCGCGCTTTCCAACCACTGCTTCAGCTCCGGGCTCTGCTCGGCCTGTTGCTCGACTAAGCGGCGGCTTTCGGCGAGAGCCTCCCCGACGTTCGGGATGCTGACCACCAGCGCCGTGTCGGCGGGCAGCATCGAGATCAACCGGCTCGAGTAGCGCAGGTCCGGCAGGCGCACACCGGCCAGTTTCTTTTCCAGCGCCGCGAACTCCCGGATCAATGCGATGTGCTTGTCGAGGTTCTTGCTCCAGGCGATCTCCTCGCGGATCTCCACCGGGGTCATGCTGGCGTCGGTGGCGTACTGCTCGCCGGCCTTGAGCACCCTCTGCTCATCGCCGCGCGCCACGCGCACTTCGCCCTCGATCACCGACACGCGGGAGCCCTTCACACCGGCGTTCACGCTGAACACGGTTCCCGTGACGGCCACCGTGCAATCGCGCGTGGCCACGAAGAGATGTCCGAAACGCCGTTTGGCGGCCTCGACGATCACCGCGCCGCGGTCCAGGTGGAGCGTGACGTCCCCGCGCGATTCGGAAACCGTGAAGGACGACCGCTCGCGCACCTCGACCGTGGAGCCGTCGCTCAGCCGGATGACCGCTCCCGAATCCTTTCCCGTGCGGACTTCACCGCCGCCCGCGACCTCGGCGCCCGCCGCCACCGGCGCCACGCGGTTTGCCTTCACCTGGTACATCGCGCCGTCGAGGGAGGCCACCGTGATCCGGCCTTTGGAGGGCCGCAGCACGAACCAGCTCGCGGCGGCCACTACGACCACCACCCCCGCCGCGATGGCCCAGCGCGACCGCCAGACGGGCGCCGGAGCGCGCCGCGCCGGCAACACTGTCACCCGGCCTTCGGCCGCCTTCCGGCAGACGACGCACTCGCGCAGATGGTCTTCCAGCAGCAGCCTCCGCGCCTGCGGCAGCGATCCCGCGCGATAGTCCGGCAGCAGCGCCTGGAAGTCCGGGCAACCTTGAATCGGGCGCTCCTGAATCCGCTGCCAGACGCGGCCGGCCGCCGCTTCCACTTGTTCGTCGCCGATCAATTCGCTGCGAATCGCGTCGAGTTCCTCGTCGAATCTGTCGTCAGCCATGATGGCCTCCTTCCGTCCAGGCCCGATACTCCCCCTCGAGGCGTTCCCTCGAGCGGTGCAGCGTCACCGCGACGGTGGCTGGCGTGGTCCCCACTATCTCCGCGATTTCGCCGTTGTCCCTGCCTTCAAAGAACCGGAGGGCAAAGATCTCGGCCGCCTGCCCGCCGAGCCGCGCCACCGCCTGGCGCAGCCAGCGGCGGATCTCGGAGGATGCCGCCACCCGGTCGGGCGCGCCGGCCGGGCTGGCGGAAGCCGCGGGTGCCGCCGCCTCGATTCCGACCGCACCCGCGCTGGCCCGCGCCCGGAGCACGTCCAACGCGCCGTTGACCGCGGCGCGGCGAAGGAACGGCTCCAGGTTCGCCACCTCGCCGCTGGATTCCTCGCGCCGCAGCAGCCGCAGGAACACGGTCTGCATCACGTCCTCGGCATCTTCCGCGCGCCCGGTGATCCGCCAGGCGGTGCGATACACCATGGCGTGGTGGTCGCGAAACGCCCGTTCGAATTCCGCCGGATCGCGCTCCAGCGTCGCCGCATCGCGCCTGCCTTGCTCTCCACTCATAAGGACGGCTCCGTTCGCTGATTCTTAACACCCGCCAGTAGAAACGACATCCGTTGGCGGCATGTTCCGCGCGAAAGAACTGTAACACCGCCGCCGCCGGCTGCTAAACTGAGTGTTTTGGAGAATCGCGGGTGAAGAACCGAAGCACGGCGGCGTGCCCTTACTGCTGTTCGAGCGACATCTGGCAGCCGCATCATCACACCTGGGTGGACCGCCTGCTCGCCCGGTTCGGCTACGAGAGATTCGAGTGCCGCAAGTGCCGTCGCGTGCATTGCCGGAAGATGATCCGTCTCCCGCGGCAACCGGCCGCCCCGGCCCCGCCGCAGTCGGAACCCAGCAGCGTTGGGTGAGATTCCGCTGATCCCGAGAGTGTTAACACACTGACGGCGCCTCCCGACTCGGCTCCTGGACCCCAAATTGCTCACCCCATGCCATGCACGGACACGGTACGAGCGCCAAGAGCCGTCCTCGCCTGATCTTCTGGGAACTCACAACTGGCTGTAATTTAAGGTGCATCCACTGCCGTGCGAGCGCCACAGAGCTGATGTCACCGGACGATCTGACCACCCATGAGTGCCGCGGCATCATCGACCAGATTGGGGAATATGCCCCTCTCATCCTGGTTCTTAGTGGCGGCGAACCGCTCTGGCGGCGCGACGTGTTCGAGATCGCCGGGCATGCGCGGGCGCGAAACCTGCGGGTGGCCCTGGCCACCAACGGGACCCTGGTGGACGAAGCCATGGCGCACCGGATCCGCGAGGCCGGCATCGAGCGGGTCTCGATCAGCCTCGACGGCGCCGGGCGGAATACCCACGACACCTTCCGCGGCCACAACGGCGCCTTCGACGCCGCCATCCACGGGCTGAAGTGTCTGAAGGCCGAGAGCATCTCCACCCAGATCAACACCACCGTGTCGCAGCACAACGCCCACGAACTGCCAGCCGTCCTGGACCTGGCGCGTTCCCTGGGCGTCGATGCCTTCCACCTGTTCCTGCTGGTTCCGGTCGGCTGCGGGTTGACCATCGCCGAGGACCAGACGGTGCAGGGCGAAGAAGCCGAGCGGATCCTCAATTGGTTCTA
>CAYOTD010000363.1:0-5795 GCA_964406685.1 uncultured Solibacteraceae bacterium
CCGTGCCCAGGGCGCGCTGGAGGGCGTAGCGCGCTTCGTCGAGCGTGAGGCCCTGGAGGGCGCGCGCGAGGGAGTAGAGATCGGATTCCGAGGCGCCGTGAGTCCGCGCGCGCAGGAAGCTCTGCAATTCGACGAGGTCGGGCGTGCGCAGCTCGAGGAACAGCAGGCTGCGCTCGATCTCCTCCGGGATGAAGCGCACCGGGGAGGTGATGACGACGTACTTGCGGCGGTCCAGGCAGCTCGCATAGACGTCGCGGAGGCGGCGGCGGATCTCGGAGGATTCGCGCAGGGGCTCGTGGAAGTCCTTCAGGTGGAAGATGGCGGCGGCGGCGTGCGCGGCGATGAAATCGAGCGCGGCGCGGGGGGCGCGCGTGTCCGGCTGGGGCGGAGCGCCTTCCTGGGAAAGCCCTTCGGTGAGGCTCCAGGTCCAGACGGGGAGCGGTTCCGCGCCGCCGATGGTTGCGGCGACCTCGCGCAGCAGGCTTGCCACCCGCTGCTCTTCGGAGGAGAGGACATAGGTCAGCGGCCGGCCGGAGGCGAAGACGTCGCGGATGGTTTGGGCCGCGCGGCTTTCCGCGAACTCGGTTTTTGCGGGAGGTTGCATAGTAAGACTCGCCGGGGTTCAGTCGCCGCGCCAGTTGCGGTAGGCTTCGTCGAGCAGTTCGACCACGTGCACGGCGCGCTCGCCCTTGCCGAACATTTCGGCGCCGGCGCGAAGCTGCAACAGGCAGCCGGGGTTGGCGGTGGCCACGGTGGCGGCGCCGGTGGAGGCGATCTGGTCCATCTTTTTCGACAGCAGGGACATGGCCAGCTCGTTGTGGACGACGTTGTAGATGCCCGCGCTGCCGCAGCACTGGTCGGCCAGGGGCAGCTCGCGGTATTCCAGCCCCGGGATCGCGGCCAGCAGCTTGCGGGGCGCGGAGCGGATGCGCTGGCCATGCAGCAGGTGGCAGGAGTCCTGGTAAGTGACGATCGCTTCCACCGGGCCCAGGCGCGGGTTCAGCTCGATGGAGGCGAGGAACTCGTTCACGTCGCGGACGAGGGCGACGAAGCGCGCGGCGCGCGGGGCGTAGTCGGGGTCGCCGGCCAGCAGCTCGTGGTACTCCTTGAGGGTCGAGCCGCAGCCGGCGGCGTTGGTGATGACGGCGTCGAAATCGCCCTTCAGGAACACGTCGATGTTGCGGCGGGCCATCTCGCGGGCCTGCTCGCGCAGGCCGGAGTGGACGTGAATGGCGCCGCAGCAACCCTGGTCCTCGGGGATGGTCACCTCGCAGCCGTTCTTGCGGAGCACGCGCACGGTGGCTTCGTTGAGCCGAGAGAAGCAGACGTTGGCGATGCAGCCGGCCAGGAAGGCGACGCGATAGCGGCGCTCGCCCTCGGCGGGGAAGACCTTGCCGAGTTGGTTGAAGAAGAAGGGGACCTCGGCGGAGGGCGCGAGCCGCTCGATGCGTTCCAGGTTGCCGAAGGCCTTCAGCAGGCCGGTGAAGCGGACGAAGCGGCGCAGGCCGCTGGCTTCGTAGAGATAGAGCAAGGCGCCGGCCACGCGCAGGGCCACGGGCGAAGGGATCAGGTGGTCGAAGATGACGCGCCGGAACAGGCGCACGAAGAAGGAGGGTCGGGACGCCGCCTCGATCTGGGCGCGCGCCGCCTCGATCAGACGTCCATACTGCACGCCGGAGGGACACGACGATTCGCAGGCGCGGCAGGCCAGGCAGAGGCCAATGTGCTCGACATAAGAGGGCGTCACCGTCATTCGCCCTTCGGCCACCTGCACCATCTGGTAGATGCGCCCGCGCGGGGAGTCCATCTCGAGGCCCAGCTCGCGGTAGGTGGGGCAGGCGTTCAGGCACAGGCCGCAGTGGACGCAGTGGTCCAGGTCGAACAGGGCGGGGACGTCGATCGGCAGCGGTTCAGATACGGCCATACAGGCGCCCCTTGTTCAACCGGTCTTCGGGATCGAAAAACCGCTTCACCGTTTTCATCGTTTCCAGATCGCCGCCGGGGGCGGGCCACAGGTCGAGGGAGTCCCGGCTGTCCGGCGCGGCCCACTCGATGACGGCGGTCCAACCGCGCCCGCCGGCTTCCTTGATCCACTTCGCGGCCTTCTGCGCGCGGTTGAAGGCGACATACGACACGCCGGTGCCGGCGCGGGAGAGAACGGTGCCCTTGCCGGCCACATCCTTGACCTGGGCGAGGGTGGTGGAGACGCGCGCCACCGCGCCGCCGGAGTTCGAGGAGAGGAAGTCCGGAGCGAAGTCGCGCACACGGCGCCAGAACTCCTCCGCCTCTTCGCCCTGGATCGCCGTTGCGCCCTCGAACTCGCGCGAGTAGCGGTCGAGGACGGCCGGACTGCCGCCGGCCTCGACCGCCAGCACATAGCCCGCACGGCCCAGCCGGCCGGAGGCGCCGGGAGTGAGCAGATCCACGGCGAGCGGCTGGAGGACGCCGCGCAGGAGGCGGTCCCGCGCGTCGATGGCGGCCTGGGCGGAATCGAAGCGGTTCAAGAAAGTGCGCGTGGAGGCGGGGATCGGATGCAGGCGGAAGTTGACCGATGTGATGACGGCGAGGGTTCCGCAGGAGCCGATCAGGAGCTTGGAGACGTCGAGGCCGGCCACGTTTTTCACCACCATGCCGCCGGTTTCGACCAGTTTGCCGGCGAGGGTGGCGAAGGTCATGCCGATGACCAGATCGCGCGCCGCGCCGTACATCCGCCGCCGGGGTCCGGAGAGGTTGGCGGCGACCACGCCGCCGACGGTGGAGGCGGCGGCCAGGGGCGGGTCCAGGGGCAGCATCAGGCGATTCTGCGCCAGCAGGCGGCTGAGTTCGGCCCAGTTCATGCCGGCTTCGACGCTGATGGTGAGATCGCGCGGCTCGTATTGAAGGACGCGCGTGAGGGCGGCGGTGGAGAGGACGAGGTCGGCCGGGGCGATCGGGCCGCCGAAGGCGTCCTTGGAGAACGCTCCGCCGGCGCGAATCCGCTTGCCGTCCCTGGCCGCGGCAACCAGGGCATCGGCGAGAGCCTGAGGCGTCTCGGGCCGCAGAGTTTCCAGCACCCAACTATGATGTCACACCGCGCCGCGGGGTGGCTCTTGTCACCTCTTCGAGGAATTGCCCGGCGACGCGCGGAGCGGCGAACCCGGCGACCCGCTGCCGGCCTGTTTCCGCCAGTTGGCGGCGCATGGGCTCGTCCCGCCAGAGCCGCTCGATGCCCGCCGCGAGGTCCTCCTCGTCGCCGGGCCGCACGAGCAGAGCTTGCGGGATCACCTCGGGAACGGCGGCGGCGCGCGCCGCTACGATGGGGAGGCCCGCGGCCATCGCTTCGAGAAAGACGATGCCGAAGCCCTCCTGCACGCTGGGCAGGCAGAACAGATGCGCGCGGCTGTATTCGGCCGCCAGCTCCGCCTGGGTGACGTGGCCCAGCCAAGCCACGTTCACGCGCAGATCCTCTGCCAGCCGGTGAAGCTGGGGCTCGCGCGGGCCGCGGCCGACGATGCGCAGATCGAGGTTGGGGATCTCTCCGGACAAGCGGGCGGCGGCGCGCAGCAACAGGTCCACGCGCTTGCGGGGATAGAAGCGGCAGACGCACAGGACGGTGAAGCGCGCGGGATCGGAGGGCACGGCGTGACGCCGCAGGAGATCATGCCAGCCGTCGAGGTCGATCAACTCGGGCACGACGCGGATGTCCCCGGCGATTCCGTAGAGCTCGCGCAGGCGGGCGGCGGCGTAGCGGCTGGTGGTGACGACCAGGTCCGCGCGGCGCACGTGGCGGCGCTCGCAGGCCGCCTGGATGGCGAGCAGACGGCGCGTGACGCCGCGCTCGTGCAGCATTTCGTCGGCGATGACGCCCTTGATGGCGGCGATGTGGGGAACCGGGGACCAGCCGGCAAGGGTGTATCCGTCCATGTCGAAGCCGACGACGGCGTCGAAGCCCGGCGCGGATTGGAGGCGATGATTGAACCAGAGCCGGCCGGCAGTGAGGCTGGGCCAGCGCCGGGCGGGAGCGGCCAGTTCGATTTCGACGCCGCGGGCTTCGAGCGCCCGCCGAAGGGTCGAGATACCGGCGAAGGTGCCGCTGCCTTCGCGGATGTTCTGGGGCGTCGAGGTCAGGAAGCGGAGTCTCACCGTTTGGAGCTCCGCCGGGCGGGATCCGGGCTCACGCCGCCGCAAGTATCCGGAGTAACCGGGGATAAGGCGGCAATACTACGGTGAGCCGGACCGCACGTTACTGAAGCAATCACGCCCCGCTTAAGAAGAACACCGTAGGAATAAGTGACTTTGCGGGGCCGGAGAAACGCCCCGTCATTGGCGCCGTCGTATCGGGGACTCGCATCGATCAGGAGCACGTACCCGCCGCCTTCCACTTACAGTGTAACAGCAGACGGCGGCGGGTACGGGGGAAGGGGCTGTGCACCGGGGGCGCTACAGCTTGAAGTCAAAGCTCAGCGCGGCCACGGCCCGAGTGGGTTTGCCGTCGGCCTGGAAGGGCGAGAACTTCCATCGTTTCACCGCGCTGACGGCGGCCGAGGTCAGCATGGGGTTGCCGCTGACCGGTTCCACCTTTTCCACCTTGCCGTCGGGGTCGATGTAGGCGTCCACAACGACCCGGCCGGAGACCCGCATCTGCCGCGCCATCACCGGATACTCTGGGACCGGGGCCTGGACGGCCGCCTTGCGAGCGTCCGTATCCCTGACCCGGACCACCGTCTCCTGCGCCGTCAGCGGGACCGCAAGAGCCGCCAGAACCAGCAGGACTACCGCCAATCTCATCTTGTGAAATCCTCCCGTGTGCATTGATTGGACTGCGTATCGATGGAGCATATCGGCAGCGGGCGGCGGGAATTGAGGCAACTTTCAGGCGTCTCTTTTTCAAAGTGAGAGCGGGTAACTTCCGATAAGGTCCACTGGGTACGGCATTCTACTTCAGGTAGTTGGAGATACATGTGGAAACCAGAAGACACTCGATCAGCCGCAGGCTATTGGCGTGCTTCGGCGCGCTTGTTGGGATACTGTTACTATTTGCCGGTGCCTACCTCTACGCCGTCGGCGCGCTAAGTGCGGAACTGGACCGGACGGTGAGACACACGGCGCGCAAACAGATGCTTGCCGGCCGGATCAACGCCTCCAGCGCGAACCTGGTGGCGCTGGAGAACCGGATCATCCTGCGGAGCATGTTGCAGGACCAGGCCAGCGTGGAGAGGTTCAAGGAAGAGTACGCGGCTTCCGCCCGGACGGCCCGCCAGGCGCTGGCCGAGTTCGGCCAACTGGCCGGCGACGCCGGACAGGGCCGGGCCGTGGCGGAGATGAACGAGCAACTGGAGCGGGCGCTCGGTTCGCACGAGGAGATGCTGCGGGAGTTCGCGGCGCAGCGCGGCGACGCCGCCATCAAGCTGTTTGACGACAAAGTGCTGCCGCAGGCGGTGGCCATCAGCAACCGGGCCGACGCCCTGGCGCGGCAGGAGGCCGAGCGGCTGGCGGCGGCCGGGGCCCAGGCGCAGAGCGTGACCCTGCGCAGCCGGGTGCTGGCGGGGGTGCTGCTGGCGTTGTGCGCGGTGGCGGGGGTGGTGGTGTTGCTGGCGGTGCGCCGGCTGAACTCCGATCTGACGGGTCTGGCGGGCGATCTGGCCGAGGGGTCGCAGGACGTGGAGCGGGCGGCGGTCCAGGTGGCGGCGGCCAGCGAGTCGCTGGCGCAGGACGCCTCGCGGCAGGCCTCGACGCTGGAGGAGACCTCGGCCTCGACCACGTTGTTGTCGGCCATGACGCGGCAGAACGCGCAGGACTCGCGGGCCGCCACGGCG
>CAYOTD010000364.1:0-5786 GCA_964406685.1 uncultured Solibacteraceae bacterium
AGGCCCTCCGGAAGCTTATGCACGGCGAGGCCGAGGGCGAAGGGCAGGCCGAGGCGGGGATCGTCGGCGGACGCGCCGAGGGCCCAGCCGTCCAGAAAGCTGTGCATGGCGAAGGCGATCACCATGGGCGCGGCAAATCCGTGCAGCCGCGACGGGCAGGCGTCATGATCGTGGGTGTGCGAGCAGGTAGGGCAGAGCGGGTGAACAAAACGGTCGACGAGCCACAGCAGGCCGAACCCGGCGGCCAGCCAGGCGAATCCCCGCAGCCAGCCCATCTTCTCGGCCAGCTCCGGCACGACCCAGCACAGCGAGATCCCGACCAGCAAACCGCCCGAGAACGGCACCACCCGCCGCGACAGCGTGGGGACGGTCGTCATCCACACGCCCGCCCCGGCGCCGGCAATGGCGACAGCCGTCAGCAGGATTAAAAGAACCGGGGTCGACAGATGCACCTGAGACACTACTGTAGCGGGTTGGGAGCGAGTGGAGCAAACCGCCATCAAGCGGCGCCACGGACTGGCCCGAATTGCCAAGCGGCCACGGAATCCGCAACGGCATCGGCCAAATCGGCCCGCCGCCAGTACTGATGCCGGAGCAACGCTCCGACTACCGGTGCTCCACTGGAACCGCGGATTCGGGCGAGACCAACTGCTGGTGCAATGCCGAGATGCTCGTCTGGCGCATGCGGTCAAACACTGAGTGCCAGATCCGCAACCCTTCCAGGAACTTCTCCCTCCAGGCGCGTTGCGACTCGGTCCATCGTTCGCCGGGTTTCCACGCGGCGGGCAGATTGACGGCAATCTCACCGTAACACTCGTGGTACGTCAAGCCGCGCAGTGGCAGGCGGCGGAGAGCCGCGCAAAGACCCGGAGTGAGCATCATTCCGTTTCGCTCCGCATCCAGATCCCGCCACAAATCGTGCGCGTTTCTTTCCTGCCGGACCAGGGGCTCGCCGAACGCGATGACATGCCCGAGATGCTGCGCAATCCGGTTGACGATGTAACTCGGCCAGATGTCGTCATAGCGGCCGACCCACGGGCTGAGCAAATAGGCGGGGATGACGTCCCGCATGAGCGCCGTATTCTGCGAGTTAAACGGCGACCAGGTGCCGGAGTGAAGCGCGATTCGCGGCCGTGCTCCGGGCTGTATCCCCTTCACGGTAATGCGACGGTTCATCCTCGTCAGGGCATCGATATCCGGATCGTCAAGCCAGAAGCCGGCGTTCACGGCGACCATCACCGATTCGTTGGAGACCGCGGTGAACGCTTCCTCTTCCTTCCACCTGATGTCGAACGGGTACCCGCGGTGATAGAACGGAATGTGGTTCTTCTCCTCAAGCAGCGAGCAGACGTTAAACCATCCCGAGGTCGATCCGATGCAGCGCAGTTCCGCGCGTTGACCGGCGATCCCGTGGCCGCACACAAAGTCCTGGTTCATGATCCAGTTGTCGTCGTCGATCGTGACGATGACATCGGCGCCATCTTCCCAAGCTTTTAGCATGCCGACGTTTCGGCGCTGGATGCTGTCGAAAGGCAGATAGGCCCAAAGCTCGGGAAAGCGGTCCAGGTGTCGCCGCTGGTCTTCGATGTCCATGTACGCGCAGGGATAGCCATAGCCGGCCAGGGACTCGCAGAAGTCCCTGGTCTCGGATGGAGTCTTCCGATCCCCCACAACGATGAAGCTCACATCCTTGTGGCCGTAGTGCCTGGCGTTAGCCGCATAGTTCGCCAACGCTGTTGGAATTCCTATGGTTGTCGTTACGATTGTCGTTCGCACCGGGTCCCGCCCCTTTCCTCCGCTTATTGAGTTCTGAGTCTGCTCGGATCGGCCAGCCGGGTCCGAATCCCGATCCCAAAGTACAAGAAGTTCCTCCAGAACGGATTGTGCGACTCGCCTTCGGGCCGCGCTTTCCAGGTGGTGGAGATTTCAGCGACCGTGGCGCCCAGCCGCAATGGCTTGACCAGGCTTTCCAGCAGAAATGGATGCCGCAGTTCGTTCCAGCGAATCCCGCGCAAACACTCCGTCCTGTAGATGCGAAAGCCAAAGGTCAGGTCGGTCAGGTTCGTCCCATAGAGAATGGAGAAGAACCTCTGGAAGACCCAATTCAAGACCAGCTTGACCGGATTGTACCCTTCAAAAGCACCCTTGCACTTCCAGCGCGTAGTGGTGACAATGTCGTAACCCTTGCGGGCTTCCGCGATCAGGTCCTTTACGGTATGGGGATCCGTCTCGAGGTCGCTGGCCATCAGAACGATATGAGTGCCTGTCGCCCATTCAAAAGCATCGCGGACCGCGCCTCCCAAAAAGGGCAGCCGCTGAGAGCGAACATCCACGAGATCCGGATGCGCGGCGGCCAGTTCCCGGCAGACCTCCAGCGCCGCGGGTGTTGTGATCCTGCCGGTCACAATCAGGATCTGTTGCGTCCACTCCCTGGTTTCCTCCAACAGGATACGGACGGTCTCACGAAGCGCATCGGTCTCATCCACGACGGGAACGATGATCGAAACTCGCGGTTCTATGGGTGGTACTTTTGGCATAAGTATCCCCTTCATGTCCGGCTTCACGGCAGTTCATCGGTTTGGCGCGGGGATTACTTTAGCCTTCTCCGTATCCGGTTGACGGACGTGGACTTCGTACGAAGGGTTCTTGTAGGCCAAGCGGTAGTGGTCCCGGAGCAGGTTCACGGAATGGATGAAGACGGCCGGCTCATCTTCGATGTAGGCTTGCAGAAGCCCTTGATAGGAGGTGTCCAGCACGATTACGTCCGGTCTGAAGCCAGTGAATCTCCCAAACCTTGCATCATCCCGGAATCTGGCGTAGTCGAGGTCGAAGCCCAGGGCGGCACTACCGACGATCGATCTGCCTTGGCGGGCATATTCCTTAAGCAGCCGGATGGTGGGGCGATAGTCGCGTTCCACCGGGTCTTCGTTGATCTTCACGGCGATGGTACCGATGTTGATAGCGGCATAACTCGCCACGACCAGCACCGCGAGGGCCTTCACGAAGTCGTCCCGCTTCCATTTCTCCGAGAACCAGAGGGCGATCAGACAGTTGTACAAAGGGACCACCCAGATGAGGTACATCGGGGCTTTGAACCCCAGCAGAAAAGTCATCATCCCCATTTGGGCGAGCGTCAACAGCGTTAGTGTCCGTTTTCCGGAATCCTCCCGGATCGCCCGGCTGCGAAAGCATCCCCAGACAACTCCGAAATAATAGAAAGGTACGAGCATCGTGACCAGCGGCATGGGCCCGGTCGATGGTGAGTACTTGCCGAACTGACTGAAGTAGCGAACTACGAATTCACGCCCGATGCCGAGTGCAGGGTTGATAATCCCCTTCCAGCGCAGCCCACTTCGGCCGGCCGCATTGGCCGAGAATTGCGCGAGGAAATCCCGGGGCGCCTCAAGGATATAGGGCAGCCATCCGAGCAACCCGACCGCGAACGGGATTGCGGATATCGGCAGCAGCTTCCAGCTCAACCGGGTTCTGTCGAACCGGACAGCGAGGAAGATCAGGCACAACTCCGCCATGAATGCATTCGGGTGCGTGAACATGGCCAAGGCGATCAGGCTTTGGCTGACGGCGACAGCCAGGGTCAGGCTCCTCTGGCGGAGGGCGAGGTACGCAAACTGTCCGGCGAAACCCAGGGCCACGCACATCGTGTCCATTCTTCCCTCGGCCGCGCGCCACAATACGATGAAGTCGCAGGAGTTCAGAAGAAGGCTTCCAAGCGCGATCTCCCATCGGCCGCAGAGCTTCCAGGTCAGCAGAGTCAGGGTAACGATCAGGACCAGTCCCCAGAGAATGGAGTATGAGCGCATCTGGACCAGTCCGAATCCGAAAACCCTGAACCAGCCGGCCGCCGTCACCAGGTAAACGGGTGGGACCACATACGTGCGTTGCTGTATCCCACTTAAGTATGCATTGAGGAAATGCCCGCTTGGTTCGAGAACTGGCGTCCCCATATGACCCTGAAATGCCAGGTTGTAGGCAGGGCATGCGAACCATCCCTCGTCGCACCACGGCAGTTTTGTCTGGGCGATCCGAAAGCCGCACCACAGAAAACTGGTGACAGCCGCCAAGGCTACAAGAAGACCCAGCGCCCCCGGCCGGCGAAACAGACGGCGCCAAAGTCCGGGACAGTCCTCCGTCGCGCCTGGGGTCTTCAGGGCTGCCTGCATACCCGAGTATCGGGCGCAGAAAACCGGAACTTTAGCGACCAAGCTGTTCGATCTGTTCGATGTCAAACTCCTTGTACAGATCGCGGCAGAACAGGTCGGGGGCGGCCTGAAACTCGACCGGGGCGTCAAGAAGGTGCTGAAGCGACTTCATGCCGTCCTTCACCACGACGGGGGAAAACAGCGCCGGCTCCAGCGCACGGGCGGCGAGGGCCGCCACCTGGCTGCGAATGCCGCGGCTGACTAGGCGAATGGAGGGCGCGCGGCGGGATTCGCGCAGCCACTTGGCGGCGGCGGCCAGTTGTGCGACTTCGATCCCCAACGGACGGTCGCCCAGCGCCGAGAACATCTGGGCGTAGTGATAAGGATCGGGCTTTCGCGGCGCGGCGTCGCCGGTGAAGATCAGGTCCAGGGCGAGAACCTGCTCGCCGCGGTTGGCGCGTTCGGCGATTTCGCCGGCGGCCGACGCCCGGCCTTTGTCGTCGATGACGAGCGTGGCCGGCGGAGCCTCGGGCGCGGAGAGAGACTTGAGCCAGACGGCCGTGGCCGCCAGGCCATTGGAGAACTCCAGCTTGAAGGAGAGCGTCTCGAGCCCTTTCTGGTTGGTGTTGGTCACCGGCCAGGCGTGCTTGAGCGACACCGGCTGATAGCGCAGCACCTGGCGCAGCCGTTCGCGCGTAGGCGCGGGCCGCTCAATGCGCTGGGCGAAGCGGCGGGCCAGGCCAAGCACGGTCAGGTTGTCCGCGGGGAGGCCGGCGGCCAGCTCTTCCGGCGTCTTGATCTCGGCGTCGGAGTCGATCTCGCCCTCCACCGCCGCCATGCCAAAATGGCGGGCGATGAACTTGTAGGCCGCAATGCGGTTGTCGAGCTGGTAGTTGTGGTCCGAAGGATCGGTATTCTGGTGCCAGCCGAAACGGTCCCCGGCGCCGTAGAGCTGGAAGAAAGGACGCACGTCGTCGTAGATACCGGGCTTGACCAGGGGGGCGCGGAAGCAGCAGTCGTCTTCGGCGTTGAAGATGAGCAGCGTCGGACGGGGGGCGCGCATCGCGGTCAGGTGGGAGTAGTCCCCGGCCAGCATCATGTCGGTGGGGTTCTGTTCGATGTCGCCGGTGTCGGCGCGGCGCTCGATGCGCGCCACCATCGAGGAGTAGCCGGCCACGGGGATGGACAGCGCGACGCGCTCGTCCAGCGAGCTGAGCGTGATGGTCTGCCAGCCGCCGCCCGACAGCCCGGTGACGCCGATGCGCGCGCGGTCGACGTTGGGGTGCTGGTACACGTAGTCGACGCCCTTGCGCATGGCCAGGTAGAACAGGCCCAGGCCGCTGGCGCCGGTCATGTCGATGTGCGCCTGGAACCAGTGAGCGTTCTGCTTGTGCGTCAGCTCGCCGAAGTTGATCCACTCGAGATTCAGCGCCAGGATGCCGCGCTTGGCCTGGTTGATGCAGCGCTTCTGCTTGTACTCGAGCGCCTTGCCCGGCTGGCCGTGGCCGTTCACGTTGACGATGGCGGGGATCTTGCCGGCGAGTCTCTCCGGCTCGTAGAGAATGGCGGCGGACCAGAAGCCGGGAACGATCTCGTAGCGCAGCTTGCGCATGCGGTAGCCCGGCC
>CAYOTD010000365.1:0-5786 GCA_964406685.1 uncultured Solibacteraceae bacterium
GCCCGGCTTCGCATCGCCGCGACCGGCGTCGCCCTCTTCGGCGAGGTCGCCAGGATGTATGAGGAAGGCTACCTCGGCCGCGTGAACCAGATCGCCAAGCCTACCCGCATGAAGGAGAAGTTTTATCTGGACGAGTACATAGTTCCGCGCTGGGGCAAGCTCCGGCTCAACCAGATCCAGCCCAAGGCGGTCGAGGACTGGCTGCACACCATGTTCGACTCCTGGTGGACGATGCACGGCGTGCGCGCGATCATGAGCCGCGTTTTCTACTACGCCGAAGGCCACGGTTTGTGGGAGGAAGGGAAGCGCAGTCCGGCGAGCAAGGCGAAGCTCGGCAAGAAGCGGTACAAGAACGAGCGCCGCATTCTGTCCTTCGATGAGACCGCCCGCGTGCTCGCCAGGCTGGAAGAACCCAACAAGCTGATCATCGAAACCTGCATCGCCACCGGCGCGCGGATCTCGGAGGTGTTGGGCCTGAAGTGGAAGCACGTGAACCTCGACGCCGCGACCATCAAGATCGAGCAGCGCGTCTGGCACCAGGACGTCGGCCGCCCGAAAAGCGAGGACAGCCGCCGGATCCTGGGCATCGGCGACCTTGCCGCCCGATTCCGCGAAAAAGCCGCCGCGGACGCCGCGAAGCCCGATGCCTGGGTGTTTCATCAGAAGCGGGATCATGACAAGCCGCTGTGGGACTCCGGCGTCCGCGACGCCCTGCATCAGGCGGCGGCCGCTGAAGGGTGCGACTTTCCCGGCCTTGGTCCGCACTCGTTTCGACGCGCCAACATCACGTGGCGGCAGGAGGTCGGCGGCAGCGCCATCGAGGCATCAAAGATCGCCGGCCACGCCGACCTGGAGATGACCGGCGAGTACACCTTCGTGGCGCCGGAGCGGCAGAACGAATTGACGCGGCGGATTCAGGCGAAGTTGGCCGGTGCGGCGAAAAGCGACGGACGCGTGGATGCTGTGAAATCGCGGATGCCCACGCCTCCGGTGTCGTCGCCACCGGAGAGTCCGTCGAGTCTTCCTGATGCCGCGCTCGTAACGTTGCTGGTGCAGTGAGCCGGCGGACGACGATGCGGTGCCCGATCATTGCTCCCTGGTTTCGTCGAAGTCCTGCTATTTCAAGGCGGTAGTGCGGAGGAGGTTGACTTTCTATTATGATCGACAATTGGAGCATAATGGGTGAGCTGTCATATCGCGGAGGTAAGTCGCGTCCACGCGCTGCCAAGCGCTTGACGGCGCTGGACCTGTTCTCCGGGTGTGGTGGGCTTAGCGAGGGGATGAGACTGGCGGGCTTCGACGTGCTCGGCGGCGTGGAGATTGACCCTCTCTCGGCTGAAAGCTACCAGCTCAACCATCCGGGCGCGAAGCTCTGGATCGACGACATTCGACAACTCGATCCGACGAAGATCATGGCCGACCTGGAATTGAAGGAAGGCGATCTCGACCTCCTTGCCGGTTGTCCCCCGTGTCAAGGCTTTTCGACGATCCGCACGCGGAAGAAGACGACCGCCGCTGAAGACCCGCGAAACGCGTTGGTGAACGACTTTCTCCGGTTTGTTCGCGTCATGCGCCCGCGCGCCATCATGCTGGAGAACGTTCCGGGACTGGCGTCATTTGAGGGTTTCAAGACGGTGGAACGTCTGCTGACCGAAGCCGGCTACCAATGCCGATACGATGTGCTGGACGCGGCGGATTTTGGAGTTCCTCAGCGCCGAAAGCGTTTCGTATTGCTCGGCAGTCGGGACGGCGAGATACCGTTCGCCAGTCCGTTGCCCAGGAGAAAGACTGTCCGAGACGCGATAGGTGGACTAGCGGAGGTGGGAACCAGCGGCGACCCGTTGCACGATGCGCCCGAGAAACGCAGCAGCCGCATCGTCGACATGATCGCCCGGATACCTCACGACGGAGGGAGCCGCTCGGATTTGCCGAACCGAATGCAGTTGCGGTGTCACCGCGACTGTGAAGGCTTCCACGACGTCTACGGCAGAATGGCTTGGGATCAGGTTGCTCCTACGATTACCGCCGGTTGCATCAACCCCTCGAAGGGCAGGTTTCTGCACCCGGAACAGGATCGCGCGATCACGCCCCGCGAGGCCGCTTTGCTGCAGTCCTTTCCAGCGGGCTACAAGTTCTCCCTACGGCAGGGGAAATACGGCGCTGCGAGGCTGATCGGGAACGCCTTCCCTCCGGAGTTTGCGCGCCACCATGCACACCAGGTGGCACGTCACTTGAATGCGGCCCAAGGCGGAGCCAATGGCTGAAACGGGCAAGAAGCTGTCCCTCGGCTTTCACGGCAGGGTCATCGATCATCTCGGGATACAGATGTACCAAAGCCCGACCGCTGCTTTGGCCGAGCTCGTCTCGAACTGCTGGGACGCCGACGCAGAGAAGGTCGAGATCACGCTGCCGGCGGTCATGTCCAAGGATGCCGAGATCGTTGTCAAGGACAATGGCTCCGGCATGACCTTCGACGACTGCCAGAAGCGCTTCCTCAATGTTGGCTACGACTGCCGCGGCGGCGAAGCGAAAGCGACGTCCGGCGAGAAGGGGCGGCCCGTCCTGGGGCGCAAGGGAATCGGAAAGTTCGCCGGATTTGGGATAGCCGAATCCATCAGGATCGACACCGTCGCGAAGAGCAGTGGCGAGCGCACCGTTTTTGAATTGGACTTGGCCAAGTTGCGCGGAACCGACTACATCGAGGGTTCGACGAACATCGACGTGTTGGACTACTCCGGCGCCTCCTCAGAGATGAAGGCGCTGCACGGCACGATCATCACATTGAAGTCCCTCGTGCTGAAGAGAGCACAGAACGCGGACCAGTTCGCCCGAAGTATGAGCCGACGATTTCTTCTCGCGCAGCGGGTGGCCGACTTCCGCGTACTCGTGAACGGGCAGCCAGTTCCGGCGGATGCGGATCTGGAGAACGTCGAGTTCGAATTCCCCCGCGCCTACGAGGATTCCGAAAAACCTGCCGGCCTCATCATCGACGAAAGCGGATGGGGAGTAGAGGATCTCGGTAAGGGGCGACTCATCCGTTGGCGCTTCCTGTTCTACGAAGACACCATCAAAGAGGATGAGCTTCGCGGTATCGCGGTCTTCGCCAACGGCAAACTCGCGCAACGGCCATTCTCATTCAACATCACCGGCGGCATCAGCGGCCAGCAGGGGCTGGAGTACCTCTCCGGCAAGGTCGAAGCCGATTACATCGACGCCCTCAGCACCGACTTGATCGCCACCGAACGGCAGCGCATCAACTGGGAGCATGAGGAGGCGATACCGCTCCTGGAATGGGGTAGGAAGCGCGTCGACGATCTGTGCAAGATATGGAAGCGCCGGCGGGCCGCGGATAAGTTGAAGGCCATGGAAGACAAGATGGCTCCGTTTGCCGGGCGCCTCGGTGCATTGCAGCCGAGCGAACGAAAGACGGTGCGTAGCGCGTTGACCAAGCTCGCGCAGGTGAGTTCGTTGACTACGAAGCAGTTCGAAGAACTGGGTGAGGCCGTCCTGACGTCATGGGAAGCGGGCCGGCTGAAGGACCTGGTTCACGACATAGCCAATACGACCGACATGACCGCAGGTGGGCTGATCGATCTCCTGATGGAGGCGAACGTCCTGACGGCGCTCAATGCGTACGAGGCCATCAAGACCAAGCTGAGCATTATCGAGGGATTGCGCCGCCTGGTTGAGAAGCAGGAACTTGAGAACGCCGTCCGCGACTACATCGCAAAGAACCCATGGCTCGTTTCACCCCAGTGGGAGACGTTCAAGAAGGAAATCTCACTGAAGAAGCTGATCGCCGAAATCGCGGCCGGCAAGGGCATCGAGCCGGAGAAGCAGTGGAATCGCAGAGTGGACCTCCTTTTGGCCTCGGGCGAGACAATCCTGGTGTTGGAGTTCATGCAGCCCGAAAAGAAGGTCGACCTCGATCACATCGCTAGGTTTGAGTACTACGTGACGACGATCCGGACGCATTTCCAGGCCAACTCGGGGCAGCAGTTCCGGCACTGCGTCGGCTATTTGGTCGCGAGCAAACTGGACCAAGACGCGGCGATTCTCCAGATCATCGAATCGAAGAAGGCGAACAACTTGTACTACCTCGACTGGGAGACGTTGCTGGTTCAGGCGGAACGACAGTACGAGGAGTTCATCGAAATCCTCCGGGAGCGTGCGCCCGAGGACGCTCGGCTGAAAGACCTGCAACTAGTGTGATGTGGGTGTGTGGCCTTGGCGCCGGGCGGTTATGGATTCGTTTTCTCGCGCAAAACGATGCATCATGTCGGCTGTGCGTTCGCGCGGGAAACGCATGACTGGGATCGCACTTGGGCGCGCGCTCTGGAACGCCAGCCTGCGCGGTTACCGAAAGCACTGTGATGTCGAAGGGTACCGGGATTTCGCAAAGCCGGGGCTGAAGGTGGCAGTGTTCGTCGACGGCTGTTTCTCGCACGGCTGCCCTCGTTGCAGTCGCCCAAGACAAACGCCGCATTCTGGGCCGCCAAGATCGCGACCAATCAGGAGCGCGACCAACGAGTCAACACACGAGCCGCTGTTTAGTATTCCGAGAACCTGGTCATCGGCAATTCATGACGCTCCCTGCGGTTATCGACAGGCGGGTGCCGGACCGGACGGACCACACCGAAACGTTACCGCCGGACATTGATTTCGCCTTGTTTTCGTCCTACAATCTCCTCTAGTATCAATAAACTGCCGATATTGAGAGTGATGCGGACCTTGAGCAAACGTAGGCCGTTGGGCGTTGACCTTTTCGCTGGTGCTGGCGGCATGAGTCTCGGTTTCGAGCAGGCTGGTTTCGACATTGCGGCCGCCGTCGAATACGACCCGATCCACTGCGCTACCCACGAATTCAACTTCCCCGAGTGTGCGACGATCTGCCGCAGCGTGGCCGAAATCGACGCTGCTTACATTCGCAACAACTCCCGGATCGGCGATGCCGAAGTCGACGTAGTCTTTGGTGGCGCGCCCTGCCAGGGCTTTTCGCTGATCGGCAAACGGGCGCTCGACGATCCGAGAAATTCGCTGGTCCACCACTTCGTCAGACTCGTCCTGGAATTTCGCGCCAAGTACTTCGTCTTCGAGAACGTCCGTGGATTAACCATCGGCCAGCACCGCCGGTTTCTGGAGGAGATCATCGCGGAGTTCCGCACCAATGGCTATCGCGTCGTCGAGGACTACCAGGTGCTCAATGCCGCGCACTACGGCGTACCGCAGGACCGCCAGCGCCTGTTCCTTTTGGGTGCGCGTAAAGGATACCCGTTGCCGGAATACCCTCGCCCAACACACCGGCCGCCGTCGCCCCTTAACGGCCTGCCGGAGGACCTGTTCCTGGAGGACACGCCGACCGTCTGGGACGCGTTGCGCGACGTGCCGGAAGCCGACGCCTTCCCAGAGTTGCTCGAGCGCGATTGGGTCCGCACGCGATTCAAGAAGCCTTCGTCGTATGCCGCCCCGCTGCATGGCGAAGAGGACGATCCCAACGACTTCTCCGTCCCTCGCGTCTTCGACCCGAACGTGCTGACGTCGAGCCTACGAACGACCCACACTGAGCTATCCAAGAAGCGGTTCGCGGACACCAAACACGGCGAGACCGAGCCGGTAAGCCGATTTTTCAAGCTCGATCCGAAAGGTATTTGCAACACGATTCGCGCTGGCACCGCTAGCGACAGGGGCGCATTCACATCGCCACGCCCAATCCATCCGCACTCGCCAAGGTGCATTACCGTGCGCGAGGCTGCGCGCCTGCATTCGTACCCCGACTGGTTTCGCTT
>CAYOTD010000366.1:0-5772 GCA_964406685.1 uncultured Solibacteraceae bacterium
CGAGCCGAGCGGGGGACCTCCGCGCGGCGTTGCCCGGGAAGTGCAATTCGTGTAACCTGGGGAAGAAAAGGCGAACGGAGCAGCAGTGAACCTCTCTCTTGGTTTCCCGGAGTTGCCCGCCCACAGGGCTCAGAGCGAGCGCGCGGGGTTGGATGCCGCGCTGACCCGATTCCAGGAATGGATGGCGCGGCCCGAGTCCCCGATCCGCGCCATCCAGTGCTTGCCGGCGCGCGAGCCGCGCTACGCGGAGATGCCGGAGAACCTGCCGGAGGCGTTGCGGATGGCGCTGGAAGCGCGCGGAATCCGGCGGCTCTACACGCACCAGGCGGAGGCCTTCGCGCGCATCGCCGCCGGCCAGAACGTGGTGATCGTGACGCCCACGGCCAGCGGCAAGACGCTGTGCTACAACCTGCCGGTGCTGGAGCGGTTGAGCCGCGAGCCGGAAGCGCGCGCGCTGTATCTGTTTCCCACCAAGGCGCTGGCCGAAGATCAGTTGCACGAATTCCAGGGGCTGGTCGAGGCGATGGGCTCCGGCGTCCGCGCCTTCACCTACGACGGCGACACGCCGCAAGACCCCCGCAAGGCCATTCGCGAGCGCGCCAACGTCGTGCTCACCAACCCGGACATGCTGCACAGCGGCATCCTGCCGCACCACACGCGGTGGGCGAAGTGCTTCGAGAACCTGCGCTACGTGGTCATCGACGAGCTCCACTACTATCGGGGGGTCTATGGCAGCCACCTGGCCAACCTCCTGCGGCGCCTGAAGAGGATCTGCGAGTTCTACGGCTCATCGCCGCAGTTCCTCTCGTGTTCGGCTACCATCGCCAATCCCAAGGAGTTGGCCCAGGCCTTGACCGAGAGGCCCTGCGAGCTGATCGATTCCAACGGAGCGCCGTCGGGCGAGAAGTACATCGTCTTCTACAATCCTCCCGTGGTCAATCGCCAGCTCGGAATCCGGCGCAGCTACCTGCATGAGGCGCGGCGGATCGCGCTGGAGACCATCGAGCGCGGCCAGCAGACGCTTGTGTTCGCCAACAGCCGGCTGGCCACCGAGGTGCTAGTGAAGTATCTGAAGGACGCCTGCCGGCGCGGGCCGCTCGCGGAGGAGACCGTGCGCGGCTACCGCGGCGGCTACCTGCCGCGCGAGCGGCGCGAGATCGAGCGCAAGCTGCGGGACGGCGAGATTCGCGCGGTGGTGGCGACCAACGCCCTCGAGTTGGGCATCGACATCGGCTCGCTCGACTCGGTTGTGCTGGCGGGATATCCCGGAACCATCGCCTCGACCTGGCAGCGGGCGGGCCGCGCGGGGCGCCGCCTGTCTCCCTCCCTGGCCGTGCTGGTGGCCTCCAGTTCCCCGCTGGACCAGTACGTTGTCGAGCACCCGGATTACTTCTTCGGCTCGCCGCCCGAGCACGCTTTCATCAATGCCGACAACCTGGAGATCCTGCTCAGCCATCTGAAGTGCGCCGCCTTCGAGTTGCCGCTGCGCAAGGACGAATCCTTCGGCCCGCACGGAGCCGCCAAGACCGCGGAGTTGTGCCGTTTCCTCGCCGAGATTGGCTTCCTGCATCTCTCGGCCGGCGCCTGGCACTGGACCTCGGACAGCTACCCGGCCGACGCCGTCAGCCTGCGCGCGGTTTCCAGCGACAACTTCGTCGTCATCGACACGACGGCGGAAAACCGCGTCATCGGCGAGGTCTCGTTCCCGGCCGCTCTCACCACCCTGCACGAGAAAGCGATCTACCTGCACGAGGCCCGGCAGTACCAGGTGGAACGCTTCGACTACGACCAGCGCAAAGCCTACGTTCGCGCGGTGGAGTGCGACTACTTCACCGACGCCATCGACTACACGCAGGTGAAGACGCTCACCGAGTTCGAAGCGGCGCCGGTGGGACCGGCTTCGGCGGTGCACGGCGAGGTGCGGATCAACCGGCAGGTGGTGGGCTTCAAGAAAGTGAAGTTCTACACCCTGGAGAACGTCGGCGCCGGCCATCTCTCGATGCCGGAGCAGGAGATGCACACCACGGCCTTCTGGCTGCATTTCCCCGAAGCCTTCCTGGCGCGGTTCACGGACCTGTCGCCGGCCGAGCGCCAGAACGGCCTTACCGGCCTTGGCAACGCGCTGCGCGCTGTGGCCGCGCTGCTGTTGATGTGCGATCCGCACGATCTGGGCGTGGCGCTGACCGAGGATATTGCTTCCGGTCTGAAGAGCTTCGAGCCGAATCTCTATCTCTACGACAACTATCCGGGCGGCGTGGGCCAAAGCGCACCGCTGTTCCGGTTGGCACAACCGCTTATCGCCCGCACTGCGGAACTGCTGGAGAGTTGCGGGTGCGAAGGGGGCTGCCCGAGTTGCGTAGGATCGGCGGGCGAGATCGGAGTGCGCGGCAAGGAAGCCGCTTGCCGCATTCTGGCGGAACTCCGGCTCGCCGGATGAGGATCCCGCCCATGTCAATGCCGTTAAGGGCGGTTGACAGCTTTTCCGGCGATCTTGTATCCTGAGAGAGTTTGGCGGGTTAATCTTCTGCTCCCGTGCTACCACCTGTCTTGTGGACAAGTCCGGCCGGGAGCCGGCCCCGAGGCTCTCGCGGCGTTCGCCGCGCCGGGCATGGGCTAGTCCAAAGTGAGATGCCCTCATGAGGGTTAGAGCGGACGCGCCGTAGCGGTAGCGGCGTGCGCGGTCCGGGTGACCTTTTTGCAGCATACAGAGAGACAGAAGAGAGGAGTTTCGTGCCGACGTTCAATCAGCTTGTGAGAAAGGGGCGGCGGCCGCCGCGTTTCAAGACCGCCAGCCCGGCGCTGCAATCCTGCCCCCAGCGGCGCGGGGTGTGCACGCGCGTCTACACGACCACGCCCAAGAAGCCGAACTCCGCGCTGCGGAAAGTGGCGCGCGTCCGGCTGACAAACTCGATTGAGGTCACCACTTACATCCCGGGCGTGGGGCACAACCTCCAGGAGCACTCGATCGTGCTCATCCGCGGCGGACGCGTGAAGGACCTGCCGGGTGTGCGTTATCACATTGTCCGTGGCACCCTCGACGCCGCGGGCGTGGCCGACCGCAAACAGGGACGATCCAAGTATGGGGCCAAGCGGCCCAAGTCGTAATCAACCATGCCACGAAGACGAAGGGCTGTCACTCGCGAAATCGCGCCGGATCCGGTGTACAACTCCACCCTGGCCGAGAAGTTCATCAACTCGATGATGTGGGAGGGGAAGAAGAACACCGCCCAGCGCATCTTCTATGACGCCATGAACAAGATCCGGGAACGCTCCGGCGACGATCCGCTGAAGCTGTTCAAGAAGGCGGTGGAGAACTGCAAGCCGATGCTTGAGGTCAAGACCCGCCGGGTGGGCGGCGCCAACTACCAGGTGCCGGTCGAGGTGCCGCAGAACCGCCGCACTTCCCTGGCGCTGCGCTGGCTGATCCTGAATGCCCGCGGCCGTCCCGAGAAGAGCATGCCGGAGAAACTGGCCAACGAGTTGAGCGACGCCGCCAACATGCGCGGCGGCGCCATCAAAAAGAAGGACGACGTTCATCGCATGGCCGAGGCCAATAAGGCCTTCGCCCATTACCGCTGGTAAGAATGCCCCGAACCGTTCCCATCGAGAGAGTGCGCAATATCGGCATCATGGCCCACATCGATGCCGGTAAGACGACCACCACGGAGCGCATCCTCTATTACACCGGCCGGACCTATAAGATCGGCGAGGTGCACGAGGGAACGGCGGTGATGGACTGGATGGAGCAGGAACAGGAGCGGGGCATCACCATCACCTCGGCGGCTACCAGTTGCGAATGGCGCGATATCGAAATCAACATCATCGACACGCCCGGCCACGTCGATTTCACGGCCGAAGTCGAGCGCAGCCTGCGCGTGCTGGACGGCGCGGTGGCGGTGTTCGACGCCGTGGCCGGGGTGCAGCCGCAGTCGGAAACCGTGTGGCGGCAGGCGGATAAGTACCGCGTGCCGCGCATTTGCTTCATCAATAAGATGGACCGCGTCGGCGCCGATTTCGTCCGGTCGGTGTCGACTATCGTCGAACGGTTGAAGTGCCGTCCGGTGGCGATCCAGATCCCCATCGGCGCCGAGGACCAGTTCAAGGGAATCGTTGACTTGGTGTCGATGAAAGCCCGCGTCTGGCGCGACGAGACCCTGGGCGCCGAGTACGACGATGTCGAGATCCCGGTCGAGTTGGAAGCGGAGGCGCGCTACATGCGCGACAAGATGGTGGAGGCGGTCTCCGAAGCCGACGAGGCGCTGTTCGAAAAATACGTGCACGGCGAGCCGGTCAGCGAAGACGAGCTGCGCGCCGGCATCCGCCGGGGCACCATCAGCCAGAAGATCTTCCCCGTCATCTGCGGATCGGCGTTCAAGAACAAGGGCGTGCAGAATCTGCTGGACGCCGTGGTGGACTACCTGCCGTCGCCGGTCGAGATTCCGCCGGTGGAGGGCGTGGCGGTGGACGACCCCACCAAGACCCTGATCCGCCGCGCCGACGACAACGAGCCTTTCTCCGGGCTGGTCTTCAAGATCATGACCGACCCGTTCGTGGGCCAGCTTGCCTTTCTGCGGGTCTACTCCGGCGCTCTGGTCAGCGGTACCACGGTTTACAACGTGGCCAAGGCGCGCCGGGAGCGGATCGGGCGGCTCGTGAAGATGCACGCCAACAAGCGCGAGGAGGTCCAGGAAGTCCTGGCCGGCGATATCGCCGCCGCCGTCGGGTTGCGCTCGGTGCAGACCGGCGACACGGTGTGCGACGAGGAGGCGCCGGTGGTGCTGGAATCCATCGAGTTCCCCACCCCCGTGATCCAGTTGGCCATCGAGCCGAAGACCAAGGCCGACCAGGAGAAGCTCGGCATGGCAATCGCCAAGCTGATCCAGGAAGACCCCACCCTGCGCGTCAACACCGACCAGGAAACCGGTCAGACGATCCTGGCGGGGATGGGCGAGCTGCATCTGGAGATCATCGTCGACCGCATGCAGCGCGAGTTCGGCGTGGGCGCCAACGTCGGCAAGCCGCAGGTGGCCTATCGCGAGACGATCCGCGCCAAGGCCGAGGCCGAGGGCCGGTTCGTGCGCCAGACCGGTGGCCGGGGCCAGTACGGCCATGTGAAGATTCGCGTCGAGCCGCTGGCGGCGGGCGCGGGCTTCGTCTTCGAGAACGACATCTACGGCGGTACGGTGCCGAAGGAGTACATTCCGGCGGTGGAAAAAGGCATCGCCGAAGCGTTGGAAGGCGGCATTTTGGCCGGCTATCCGATGTCGGATCTGAAGGTTTCCCTTTACGACGGCAGCTACCACGAGGTCGACTCTTCGGAGGTGGCTTTCAAGATTGCCGGTTCGATGGCCGTCAAGGAAGCGGCCTCGCGCGCCAGGGCGGTACTGCTGGAGCCGATCATGAGCGTCGAGGTGGTGGTGCCGGAGGAGTACATGGGCGACGTGATCGGCGATCTGACCTCCCGGCGCGGTCGCATCGAGGGCCTGGAGCTGCGCGGCACCTCGCAGATCATCAAGGCGCTGGTTCCGCTGTCGGAGATGTTTGGCTACGCCACCGAATTGCGCTCCCGCACGCAGGGGCGCGGCAGTTTCACCATGCATTTCGGGCGCTATGACGAGGTGCCCGCGAACTTGTCGGAAGAGATCATCAGCAGAGTGCAGGGGAAAGTGACGGGGTAGGGCAACCGGCGACCGCCGGAGCCGGCCCGGGCAGATTCGAACAGGAGACCTTGAGGACACAATGGCCAAGGAAAAATTCGATCGCAGCAAGCCG
>CAYOTD010000367.1:0-5765 GCA_964406685.1 uncultured Solibacteraceae bacterium
ACGAGATTTGCCACGCCAACGTCGAACAGGTGGTGGCGGCCGCCGGAGAATCGGGCAGCCGGGTCGAGATCGACATGGAATCGAGCGCCTACGTCGACCGGACCCTGCGCCTGGTGCGGGCGGTTCACGCCCGCCACGGCGGGCTTCGGGTGGCAATTCAGGCCTATCTCAGGCGCAGCGAAGCGGACATCGAGACACTTTCCCGGGAAGGAATCTCCGTTCGGTTGTGCAAGGGAGCGTACCGCGAACCGGCCGATCTCGCCTTTCCCTCCAAGCGCGATGTAGACCGTAACTACCTGCGTCTGGCGCGGAGCTTGCTTGCCGCCGGAGTCCATCCCGCCGTCGCCACGCACGACCCGCGCATGATCCATGCGACACTGGACGCCGCGAACGCCCTCGACATCCGCGCCGAAGGATTCGAGTTTCAGATGCTCTATGGAATCCGCCGCGACCTGCAACAAACGCTGCTCGCGAGGGGCTATCGGCTCCGGCTCTACGTCCCCTACGGCGCAGCCTGGTATCCCTACTTCATGCGCCGGCTGGCCGAGCGGCCCGCCAACGTGCTGTTCCTGGCCCGCAATCTCTTCCGGCGCTGATCAGGCCCAGCGGCGCCGCGCAAACGCGACGGCTGCCACTCCGAGGCCGACGAGGCCCATTGTGGCGGGTTCCGGAACGGCTCCGTCGTCCACGGTGACGTCGTCCAGGAACGCGTTTGCATCGGTGTTGTAGCCCACGAAGGTCAGAGACGTCGTATCCGAGGTCGCGACCAGCGAACTGAGAGTGTATTGCACGTAAGGAGGCGGATAGCCGGAGTTGTTCTCGTCTCTCACGCTGAGTACAAGGTTCCCGTCCCAGTACACGTCAAGGCCGTTGGGGGCGCCGGCGGACATGCCCAGCCAGAAGGTGAGCTGATACAGGTTCCCCGTGATCGTTGGCAGGTCCTGGGTGAGTTCGCAATCCTCGTCCAGAGTCGAGCAGCCGACTCCGGCGGCCTGGCTGCCGGACAGCCCCGCGCCGGATTCCAGGAACCAGGTTGTGGTGACCCAGGGGTCGAAGGTTGTGTTCTCGAAATCGCCGTTCACGACGATGTTGGCGGCCCCGAGTGGGAGAGCCAAGCAGAAGCAGAGAGACAGCACAAGATGAGCGGTTCGCGTTCCTCGCATGTATTGTGAGTAACATGAGGGCAACCTCAACTCAAGACCTCTAAGGTTGAAATCCTTAGCATTTAGGTCGTTCACCGGTGCCGTGTGAACGTGCGACACTGGAAGATCCAGATGCAGAGATCCTTGGCGTCCTACCTGCGCATCGGAGCTGCCGCCGTGATTCTGGCCGGTCTGGCCGTCTCGGCGGTTGTCATGCTGCCCCCCTACTTCCGGAACCTGGAGTTTCAACGGTATCTGGAGCAACTTGTCCGGGAGACCGATATCCAGGTCGAGACATCTGAGCTGGTGCGAGCCCGGATTCTGAACAAGGCCGCCGAGATGGGGCTGCCGGTCCGGTCGGGGGCGGTGGAGGTGGAACGGGC
Organism: uncultured Solibacteraceae bacterium; assembly: GCA_964406685.1. Taxonomy (GTDB): domain Bacteria; phylum Acidobacteriota; class Terriglobia; order Bryobacterales; family Bryobacteraceae; genus JACQZT01. The sequence continues at coordinate 1,526 of CAYOTD010000367.1, forward strand.
GGGTGGCCGCTATCGCATCCGCGTCCTGTACGTGAAGACCGTTGATCTGCCGTTCTACACCGTCACCCTGCATTTCCGCTCGGCGACGGGGGACTGAGGACGGCGCACTCGATTACGCCGTTGCCCCACACCGTCTGGCGGCCTACGCCGGTCCAGAAGGCGGCGCGCAGGAACGGCACGAAAGGGGCCAGATCGCCCTGGTAGTCCACTTCGCCGGTAAGGCCGCCAAGGGGATGAGTCTGCCCGGTGCGCGAGGAGCGGCGCCGCGCCTTCCGCCATGCAACGTCACAGCGCGTCATCCGGATCTGAGCCGCGTGCGTGGGCCAGTCCATCTTGTTTCGCACCGGGCCGTAGAACGCCCACAAGGCGATCAGGCGCTCGCGGATGCGCGCGAACAGGATGGGAAACTCGGGGCGATCGACCACGGCCCCGCCGGACTTGAGTTCGGTCGGCGTCAGGTATCGCACGGTGACCTGGGTGACCGGACCCGGGGCGGGGACCAGCGGCACCTGGACGTGTTCCCGGGTTGCGGAGAGCAACTCCGCGCGGTCCGCCAGAGCGGCGGCGATCTGCTCGGTCGGTGGGCCCGCAGGACTGAATACGTTGAATCCGAGAGAGAACTCAGCGCCTTCCGGGACCATCCGGCCGTCCAGGTGCGACGCCCGCAGCACGAAGGGCCTCGGCCGGTTCCGCAATCCGCTGGGGCCCGATACCGCGCCGGGCGAGAAGACCGCAGGGTCAAGGGTGAAGCCGAGGGCGCCGCGAATCGCGTTGGCGGCCGGTGTTGGGAAATGAATCGAGCGCCTCGCCCGTAGGCGGAATCCCAAGGTGAAACATTCAAAACTCATTGAAGACCCAACAGCTTGCTGGACACCGCCGAGGCGGTTCCCTTCGAGCAATCGTAACAGGGCACAACGAAGCGCGCAATCGAGCGATCCATCCAGAGGCTTCCGTTTGTGCCGCTGCGGAAGATCCGCATGTGTTGTGAGTGATATAATCGCACTTAGGTGTAAGATGCATTGCTTGCGCGTTCCTGAACACCGGCCTGCAACTTTTGCGCGCCGGGTCGAGCGCGGAGGTTGTAACTAGCAGATTTGGAGTCACTTCTCCGATGGTGAATGCCGTGCAAAGACAGAGGGCAGGAGGCTGGTCATGAAACGGATTGCGGTAATCACCTCGACATTGATTCTCGGCGGCGCGGCGCTTCTGACGGCTCAAAACGCACCTGCACCGAACAGTCAGGTCATGGGACGCGGGCGCGGTGGCGCTCCCTATGCCTGGAACGACAAGAACAAGGACGGCATTTGCGATGTCACCGGCGCGCCCATCGGCCAGGGCCGAGGCGGTTGCTTCATGGGTCGTGGCGGCCGCGGACGTGGCATGGCCGCCGGCTGGGGACGGGGAATGGGGCGTGGTTTCTGGATGCAGCGGCAGCAGGCTGCTCCGGCGCCGACACCCGCGCCCGCTCCCGCACCGGCGCAGAAGTGAGCGCCGGTCTGTTTTCGAATGGGAGGCATGAAAAGTGCCCCCTTGGACCTAGGTGATCGTCGGGAGTTGATCTTGCGGATTCCGGCGCGGTACGCGGCTTTCGCGCTCGCTGTTCTGTTCGCGGTCACATCGGTCATCGTGTGTGCGCACTCGGCGAGCGCGCATCACGACAAGAGCTGCGCGCTTTGCGCCATTGCCGGACTATCCAGCGAAGTGCCGGTTCCGGTGCCGGATCTCGCGGTGCTGGACGAGTCTCCCGACAAAGTCCCGGTCCGCCCCACGCAACGGCCTATCGTTCTGGCGACACTGGTCTTCTCCTGCCGTGCACCTCCCTTTCCCACTGAATAACCCCATCGCCGCCGGCAGGCGGCATCCATTGATTGTGGCGGCGCTTCTGGGTGCGCCTCCGGCTGGCTGAAGGTTGGGAGGCAACCGCACCCTCCGGGCGCCGCCGAGGAGGTTTTCCGTGAGACGAGGGAGGTCATTCCGATGTTGAGGCATACCGTTCTTATCGCAGTTGGACTGTTCGCTTCCGCGACCGCTGGCTCCGGACAGGTCTCGGCGGTGTATGGAAGTCTGCGTGTCGTGGTGGCCGACTCCAGTGGGGCGTTGATTCCGGGCGCCGCGATCACCGTCAAGAGAGCGGAGACCAACTGGTCCCGCACGATGCAACCAGCCGGCGCCGCCGCCAGCTTTCCGGCCCTGGCGCCCGGTGAGTATACGGTCACCGTCGCGGCCGAGGGATTTGAAGCGCAGCAATCCTCCGCGAAGATTCTCCTGGGGCATGAGGCGTCTCTGCGCTTTGTGCTTCGACCAGGAACGCGCCGCGAGCAAATCACCGTAGTGGCCCAGGCCAACCCCGTGGATTCTTACACGATCCCGATTCACACGCATGTCAGCGGGACGGAGATCCACAACCTGCCGATCAATCAGCGGAGCTTCCTCGACTTTGCGTTGCTGGAATCCGGACTCCAGCGCGATACCCTTCGGGTCCACGCCGTGGCCGTGACGTCCGGCTTCAACGTCGCGGGGCAGCGCCCAAGGACGAACTCGCTTCAACTGGACGGAGCGGACCTGAACGACGAGACCACGGGCGGTGTCCGGGGCAGCGTGCCGATGGAAGTCGTGCAGGAGTTCCAGGTGCTCAGCAGCGGCTATCAGGCCGAGTATGGGCGCGCGGCGGGCGGCGTGGTGAACGTGATCACCAAGGGGGGTGGCAACGAGCTTCACGGCACTCTGTTCGGTTTTCTGCGCCACCGGAGCCTGGATGCCACCAACGCTTTCTCTTCCATCGTGAACCCGCCCTACACGAGGACCCAGTACGGCGCCAGCCTCGGGGGAGCGCTCAAGAAGGACCGCTCGTTTTTCTTCCTGTCATTCGAGCAGTTGCGCCGGCAGGAGAGCGGCTTCTCGCGCATCGGGGCCAACGCTTCCGCCCTGGGCTTGACCGCGGCGCAGCAGGCGCTGGCCGCCAGCGACCCGTCGAACCCGGTGGTGCGCGCGGCGATTCGCGGTTCCGCCATCGCCCAAACCGGGATCGATCCGGAGACGGGCCAGGCGCCCTCCTACCGGGTCGCTTCCCTGGCGGGTTTAGGCGGGGTGTATCCGGTCCGCCAGCGCAACGGCGCCTACATGGCGCGTCTCGACCACGAGATCTCGCGCGCGCACCGTCTGTCGGCGCGTCTCAACTATGCCCACGACCGGCTGAATTCGATCGAGGCACAGAACAACGACCAGATCTCCGGGCTGCTGGCCTACGAACGCACGGCCGCGTTGACCACGCTGGACCCCACGGTGGTCGTCAGCCTGAACTCGGCCTTTGGCGGCCAGGTCCTCAACGACCTGCGCGTCTCGGCGGCGCAAAGGAAGTTCGACATGACGCCGAACAGCCTGGGTGCACCCGTGAACATCCCGGGGGTCGCGTTCCTGGGCCGCGAGAACATCCTGCCGCACTACCGCAAGGAGAAACACGCGCACATCGACGATGCGCTGACCTTGTCGCGGGGGGCGCACACCATCAAGCTGGGCGGCGACTTGATGCGTTGTCCTGCCAAGATCGAGTATCATCGCCTGGCCAACGGGTTTTTCACCTTCAACGCGCAGAACGCGCCGGGGGCCGCGGCGGGGGCGCCGCAATTGACCGCGGTGCAGGCCTATGGTCTGGGCCTGGCGTCGAATTTTGTCCAGCAGTTTGGGGACCCGGTGGCCGACGCCGGAAAGACCAGCGCGGGCCTCTTTGTTCAGGACACCTGGCGCGCCCTGCCGCGGCTGACACTAGACCTGGGCCTTCGCTACGACGTCGAGTGGGCCGAGGGTCTGACCCCGGGTTCGGCGGCCATGCGGCAGGTGTACGATCATCTCTCGCTTCGCCGTTCTCCGCCGGCGGATAAGAATAACCTCCAGCCTCGCGTGGGTTTCGCCTATCAGGCGCTGGAAAACGGCAAGCTGACCGTGCGTGGCTCCTACGGGCTGTTCTACGACCGGTTGCTCAACCTGGCTACCTATCTGGCGGCGGCGGGCGACGGCGTGCAGATCACGCGTGTGACGCTGCCGGGATCGGCCGCGGCGGCGGTATTCCAGTCGCCGACGCAGAAGCTGGCGGCGTTTCCTTCCAGCGGCGCCTCCACCGGCCTGATCGCTTTCGCCAGCGACTGGCGACTCGGGCAGGTGCAACAGGCGAACCTCGTTTTGAGCAGCCAGTTCCGGCCGGGTGTCACGGCCGATGTGGCGTACATCTGGGTGAAGGGAACGC
>CAYOTD010000368.1:0-5765 GCA_964406685.1 uncultured Solibacteraceae bacterium
CGTTGCGCAGCCACTTCAACTGCTGGCGCACGATGGTGTCTTCGGTGCGCCGGTACTCCAGCGCCAGCACCACCGCCCCCGCCAGGTAGGTCCCCGCCAGCATCGCCAGCCACATCCGGTCCAGCAGCCAGCGCACCTCCAGCAGCGTCACTCCCACCCGGATCACGCCCGAGCTGAATCCCACAAACAGCGCCAGCACCAGCGCCGCGGGCACGTACAGCAACACCGCTCGCGCCCCCCGGATCCAGCGCCGCGGTTCCGGGAAACACAGCGTGAAATGCAGGAAAATCACCGGCACGAACAGCCCCGCGCCCACGTTGCCCCAGTAGATCACCTTGTCGAAGCCGTTCAACTTGCCCGTGTAATGGAAGGTGGAAAGGATGAACGAGCTCAGGCAGAGGACGTAGAAGTGGTACGCCTTGGAAGCGGTTCCGCGCCGCAGGAAGACAAACAGCCCGAGGGCCAGGTAAGCCGCCCCCACCACGTATTGATAGGGCAGGGAAAGCGAGGGATTCCGCTCGCTCAGAATCACGTTGGCGTGCGCTTCCACGCCCCCGCGCCGGATGACGTACTCGGCCTTGCGCCACGCCCCCAGGCGCACCTGCACCTGCGTGACGTCGATCGCCTTCTCGACTCTCAGTCCGTTGATCCGGCTCAGCACGTCGCCCGGTCGCAGCCCGGCCCGCTCGCCCTGTCCCCCGGCGACCACGTCCAGGGCCGTGACCCCCTCCTCCCGGTCCACCCACGTGATCCCGTCCTCGGGCAGCCGGAAGGCTTTCTGCTGTTGGTAGTTGATCCCGGCGGCGATAACGGCGGCGACGGTCAGCACGACCAGCAAGGCATTAACAAGCTGGACCTTGAGCTCCTTCACCGCACTTCTCCCGCCATCTGCAAATACACGCTTCCGTCCCCCAGCCTAGCACGTGTGATACCAGCTCTGGAATTCCGTTGACCACTGCAAACTCGCGCCTGTCTATCAGCGACTTACGGTGCCCATCCGCTCCCGCAATCCTGATTTCGGGAGGCGAAAATACACGGTTGCGTATTGAAACCCCCCGCGCCCCGTTTTGACGTCGTCGGCTCTTCCTGCCTGCTCCAAACGAGACTCGGTTGCATGAATATGCCGCGCAGAATTTGCTCGCATGCCGTGAGCCGTTCTGATAACGTATTCACCCAGAGTGAGGTGAGACCATGAAGACCTTTGGCATACGTCGGGCTTTCGCGAGTATTGCTTTGACGCTTCTCTCTGCCTCAACACTGGGCGCCCAGGTGACCACGGGCACCATCCTCGGCACGGTGCGGGACAACACCGGCGCCGTGGTGGCGGGCGCCGTGGTGGTTGTGACGGAGACCAACAAGGGCACATCGCAGAACTATCAGACCGACGACACGGGCAGCTACAATGCCCCCTTCCTGGTTCCGGGAACCTACAGCGTCTCGGTCGAGCAACAGGGATTCAAAAAGGAGGTGCGTACGGGGATCGTCGTCCAGGTGGACCAGAAGGCCCGTATCGATTTCACTCTGTCGGTGGGAGCCGTCACCGAGACCATCAGCGTCGTCGGCGCCGCCCCCCTCATCAAGTCCGACAGCTCCGAGCTCGGCGAAGTGATCACCGAGCAGTCCATCCGCGAGATGCCCCTCAACGGGCGCAATTTCGCCACCCTCGTCTATCTGACCCCGGGCGTCACCCCGGGCCAGTCGGGCGAGAACCTCTCCGGCGCCTCGACCTTCAACCCGCGCGGCGCCTCGAATTTCAACGCCCTCGGCTCGATGGCCAACGCCAACGCCTGGTTGGTGGACGGCATCGATAACAACGAGCACACCTACAACACCGTCATCGTCATGCCGTCGATTGAATCCGTGCGCGAGTTCAAGGTGCTCACCGGCACCTTCTCCGCCGAGTTCGGCCGCGGCGCCGGCGTGGTCTCGGTCTCCACCAAGTCGGGCGCCAACGAGTTCCACGGCACCCTGTTCGAGTTCCTCCGCAACGACAAGATCGACGCCCGCAACTACTTCGCTCTGGCCACCGCCGCGAAAGCGCCCTTCCGCCGCAACCAGTTCGGCGCCGCGGCCTCCGGCCCGGTGCTCATCCCCAAGCTCTACAACGGCCGCAACAAGACCTTCTTCTTCGCCGACTACTCGGGCCTGCGGGAAATCAAGGGAGTCACTTACGTCAACTCCGTCCCCACCGCCCTCACCCGCACGGGCGACTTCAGCGCCTTCACCAACTCCGCCGGCACGCTGATCCGGATCTACGACCCGCTGTCCACCCGGCTGAATCCGAACTACAACTCCTCCCTCCCGGTGTCCACTTCCAACCCGCAGTACCTGCGCGACGCCTTCTCCGGCAACGTGATCCCGGCCGCGCGCATCAGCGCCGTGGGCCGCAACGTGGCCTCCATCTATCCGCTGCCCAACCAGTCGGGCAATTTCGACAACTACACCATCAACGCCAACCGCTCGGTTACCGACGATGCCTTCAACACCCGCATCGATCACCAGTTCAGCGAGAAGGACAACTTCTTCGCCCGCTACAGCTACGACAACTACAAGCTCGACGCCCCCCAGGGCCAGTCCGCCTGCTGCCTGCCAACCCCGGCGGACGCCAAGGCGAAGTACGACCTCGGCCCTTACGTCGCCGGCATCCAGAACACGCGTCTCAAGGCCCAGGGCCTGGCCTTGAACGAAACGCACCTGTTCCGCCCCAACCTGCTCAATGAGATCCGCGCCGGTTTCGCCCGCACCACCCCGCGCACCGTGCAGTCCGACTTCGGCCACAAGGCCGCCGATTCTCTCGGCATCAAGGGCATCAACGTCAGCGAGTTCACCACCGGCCTGCCCAACATCAGCGTGACCGACTTCACTGGAATCAGCGGCGGCCCGGCCTTCCTCCCCGCCAACCCGCGCCAGACGCACTACCAGATCGAGGACGTGATCTCTTACGGTCGCGGCCGGCACCAGTTGAAGTTCGGCTACCGCTACCTCCGCCGCCTGGTTTCCCCCTTCACCAACACCGACACCCGCTCCACGCTCAACTTCGCCAAGAACTTCACCAACGATCCGGTCACCAACACGCAGGGTACCGGGCTGGCCACCCTCCTGATCGGCTACCCCACCAGCGGCTCGCGCGGCTATCTGATCGAGCCCTACTACCTGACCACCCAGGAACACGCCCTGTTCGTGGTCGACGACTGGAAGGTCTCCTTCCGCTTCACCTTCAACATCGGCCTGCGCTACGAGGTCTTCACGCCCGACGTCGAGATCCGCAACCGCCTCACCAACTTCGACATCGTAGGCCTCAAGCTCGTCTACGCCGGCGAGGACGGCATCTCGCGCGCCGCCGGCAAATCGACCGACAGGAATAACTTCGGACCGCGCTTCGGCTTTGCCTGGAGCGCTCTGCGCGGCGGCAAGATGGTCCTGCGCGGCGGCTACGGCATCAGCTACTTCCCCTTGCAGCCCTCCGCTTCCAACTTCCTGGGCCAGGCCGTTCCCTACACCATCTCGCAGAACTTCTCCACCGAGACCAACCCCACAGACTACAGCCGGTTGACCACCATCGCCCAGCCCTTCAGCGCTCCGGTGGCGGTGAAGCCCAAGACCACGGCGGAGCTGAACGCCGCCAACCCGCGCGTCTGGGGCCACTCCTTCGACAACCGCACCTCCTACATGCAGTCCTGGTCGCTGAACATCGAGAACGAGCTGACCCAGACCCTGATGTGGGAGATCGGCTACGGCGGCAGCCGCGGCCTGCACGTCCCCTTCGCGTACAACCCCAACGAGGTCCAGCCCGGCACCGGCACCCAGGCCTCCCGCCGTCTGTTGCAGCCTCTCAGCAACCTCACCAACATCACCGTCATGGACCCGCGCAACATGTCCACCTACCACAGCTTGCAGAACAAGGTGATCAAGCGCTTCGCCGGCGGCTTGCAGTTCATGTTCGCCTACACCTACGGCAAGTCGCTCGATTACGGCGGCTCCCCCGCTTCCGGCGGCGGCAACACCGGCAGTCCCCAGACGGTGACCAACCTCAAGGCCGGCCGCGGCGCCTCGGGCTTCGACGTCAAGCACCGCGCCGTCACCAGCTATGTCTATGAACTCCCCTTCGGCCCCGGCAAGAAGTACCTGGCCGCTCGCGGAGCCGCCGGCAGGATTCTCGGCGGCTGGCAACTGAGCGGTATCACTACTCTCACCACCGGGCGGCCTTACAACGTCAGCCTGGCCAGCGGCGTCAACAACGGCGCTCCGAGCTGGCCCGACCGTATCGGTTCGGGCCCTCTCAGCAATCCCGATCCGTACTACTGGTTCGACGCCTCGGCTTTCAAAGCCCCCTCGCCCAACACCTACGGCAACGTGGCGCGCGGCGTGCTCTACGCCCCCGGCCACGTCAACTTCGACACCTCCTTCGTCAAGAACACCTCCCTCAACGAGCGCATGAAGGTGCAGTTCCGCCTCGACGCCTTCAACCTGTTCAACACGCCGGCCTTCGGTTTCCCGAACGCCTCCATCGGCTCGCCCACCGTGGGCCGCATCACCTCAACCCTGGCCGACAACCGGGACCTGCAATTCGCGCTAAAATTCGAATTCTGAAAAGGCCCGCTATGTCTCAATTGCTCTCCCGGCGCCGGCTTCGGGCGTCGTCCTCGGCCGCCGCGGCGCTCGCCCCCAGGGTGGGCGCCGCGGCGGTGGCTCCCAGCGACCGCGTCCGCATCGGCCTGATCGGCTGCGGCGGCATCTCTAACGCCGACACCAACGCCTTTCTGGCTCACCCCGAATCCGAAATCCCCGTCGTCTGCGACATCGACGACGCCATGATCGCTCGCGCCTCCGGCCGCATCGAGAAGGCCACCGGCAAGCGGCCCGCCGCGGTCAAGGACTTCCGCCGCGTCGTCGAGCGCAAGGATATCGACCTCTGCCTCATCTGCACCCCCGACCACTGGCACGCCCTGCCCGCCATCGCCGCCATTGAGGCAGGCAAGGACGTCTACGTGGAAAAGCCCCTGGCGACCTCCATCGGCGAAGGCCGCCTGGTGCGCGACGCCGCCCGCAAGCACGGCCGCATCGTCCAGATGGGCACCCACTGGCGCAGCGGCCCGCACTACCGCGAGGCCGTCGAGATGGTGCAGGCGGGCAAGATCGGCAAGGTCCGCCAGGTGCGCTGCTGGGCCTACCTCGACTGGGTGACCGACTGCGGCAACCTGCCCGACAGCCCCGTCCCCGCCGGCGTGGACTACGACATGTGGCTGGGACCCGCGCCCCAGCGCCCCTTCAACAAGAACCGCTTCCATTTCAACTTCCGCTGGTTCTGGGATTACGCCGGCGGCCTGATGACCGACTGGGGCGTGCATCTGATCAACATCGCCCTGTGGGCCATGGGCCCCGAGTGGCCCAAGAGCGTGGTCGCCTCCGGCGGCAAGTACGTCCTCCAGGACAACACCGAGACGCCCGACACCCAGATCGCGGTCTTCGATTTCCCGTCCTACACGCTCATCTGGGAGCACCAGGTGCAGTGCGGCTTGGGGCCCGACCGCCGCGAGCACGGCGTGGCCTTCACCGGCACCGACGCGACTCTCATCCTGGACACCAGCGGCTGGGAGATCGTCGCCGAGCCCAAGAAGCGAACCACCACGGTCGAGATGAAGCGCCGCGCCGTGGTGGACGAGAAGGTGCGCGCCGCCCACGCCCGCAACTTGCTCGATTGCATCCGCACCCGCCAGGCGCCGGTGGAGAACCTCGACGTCGGCCATCACGTCTCGGCCGTGGCG
>CAYOTD010000369.1:0-5746 GCA_964406685.1 uncultured Solibacteraceae bacterium
GGTCCCCGCCGCGACTGGTAATCGACCCCAAGGGTTTCGTCCGGGCCTACGATCCGTGTTTGTGGATTGACCCTCAGGGGCGGATGTGGCTGTTCTGGGCGCAAGCGGCCGGTTGGTGGGATGGACGGGGAGGCGTCTGGACAACCGTTACGGACAATCCGGGCGCCGAGTCGCCATCCTGGTCCGCGCCGCGGCGCATCGCCAACGGCGTCATGCTGAACAAGCCCACGGTTGTGCGTGGACAGTGGCTGCTCCCCATCGGCGGGTGGAAGAACATCCGTCCCAACCTGCGCGAGTTCCGGCAGGACTGGGGACCGTACACGGTGGAGTCGCTGACTCACGATATCGGTCCCGAGAAAGGCTCGAATGTCGTTGTCTCGACGGACCGGGGCCGGACCTTCCGCATGCGGGGACAGGCGCAAGTTCCAGAGACCCAATTCGACGAGAGCCTGTTGGTCGAACGGCGCGACCGTTCTCTCTGGCTGCTCGCGAGGACCTTGTACGGAATCGGCCAGAGCGTCTCCCGGGACGGCGGCCGGAGTTGGACGCCGGGCGAGAAGTACATGGACCACGTGGTGACCCGGTTTTTCGTGCGCCGCCTGAAATCGGGCCGGTTGCTGCTGGTCAGGCAAAATCCGCCCACGGGGAAGGGCCGCACACACCTGACCGCGTACCTTTCCGACGACGACGGGAAATCCTGGCGCGGCGGCCTGCTTCTGGACGAGCGGGAGCAGGTGTCCTATCCCGACGGCGTGCAGGCTCGGGATGGAACCGTCTACGTCATCTACGACCGCGAGAGAACGCGCGCGCGGGAGATTCTCATGGCGGTTTTCCGGGAAGAAGATATCCGCCTGGGACGGGCGCAATCCGGCCGCACCCGTCTGCGAGTGCTGGTGAACAAAGCTGGCAACTGAAGTTACTCCAATGATCAGACACCGCAGTCTGCTCCTCGCACTTATCCTCGCACCCGCGCTTACCGCAGGTTTGGTTCCCGCCAGGCTCCGCTGCGAGTACAGAGCCGACCCGGCCGGCATCGACGTTCGCCGCCCGCGCCTGAGTTGGATTCTCGAGTCCCGCCCTCAGGGCGAACGCAATCAGAAGCAGGCGGCGTGGCAGATTCTGGTGGCATCCGATCTGGCCGTCCTGGGCAAGGGCCGTGGCGACCTGTGGAACAGCGGGAAGGTCGCCTCCTCGCAGCAGAACCAGATCGAGTACGCCGGCAAGCCGCTGGCCAGCGGCGTGGTCTGCTACTGGAAGGTGAGGGTATGGGACCGCGACGACCGTTCCTCGCCTTGGAGCGAACCGGCCCGCTGGTCGATGGGGCTGCTGGACCGCGCGGAGTGGAAAGCCAAGTGGATTCTCGATCCCGGCACGGTGGTCGAGGAGCGCGCCGCACAGGACAAGAAAGTGGTCCCCATTCAGCCTGTGGCGGGGTTCCGGCGCTCGTTCCGGATCGAAGGGAGCGTCCGCCGCGCCACCGCTTACGCCACCGCCCTGGGCGTCTACGAACTCCGCATCAACGGGCGGCGGGTGGACGATCGGGCGCTCGCGCCTGAATTCACCGACTACCGGAAGCGCGTCCAGTACCAGACCTATGACGTCACCGGACTGCTGCGTCCGGGCGAGAACGCCGCGGCGGCGTTGCTGGGAGCCGGTTGGTACGCGGGGAAGATCGGGTTGTTCCGCCGCCAGGTCTACGGCGCGCAGACGCGCTTCCTGATGCGCCTGGAAATCGAACTGGCCGGCGGGCGCAAGGAAGTCATCGTGACCGATGGGAGCTGGCGCCGGCATCCCGCACCGCCCGAGGTCTCGGCCGACATTCTTGATGGAGTGACCTACGACGCGCGCAAGGAGACCCCCGGCTGGGATGCGCCCGGCTTTGCCGACGCGGGATGGCCGAATGCATCGGTCGAGGCACTGCAAGACGCACCCGAGTTCTCGTCTCAGCCAAACGAGCCAATCCGTCCGGTGAAGCAACTGCGCCCAGTGGCCGTCACCGAACCCGCGGCGGGAGTGTACGTGGTCGACCTCGGCCAGAACATGGTTGGCTGGTGCCGACTGCGGTTGCGCGGACCCGCCGGGCGCCCCATCCGCATCCGTCACGCCGAGGCGTTGCAGGACGACGGTCACATCTACACGGCCAACCTCCGCGGCGCGCCCCAGGTGGACACCTATATTCCACGCAGCGGGGAGGTCGAACCGTTCGAGCCGTTGTTCACCTACCACGGCTTCCGCTACATCGAGTTGACTGGGCTGGCGGCGAAGCCGCGGCTTGAGGATATAACGGGCGTCGTGGTCCATTCGGCTGCGCCGGACTCGGGCCGGTTCGAGACCTCCAACCCGATGCTCAACCGCCTGATGGCGAATATCGTCTGGACGCAGCGCGCCAATCTCTACAGCACTCCCACCGATTGCCCGCAGCGCGACGAGCGCTTGGGCTGGATGGGCGACATCCAGACCTTCGCGCAGACCGGCATCTTCAACATGGATCTGGCGGCCTTTTTCACCAAGTGGCTGCGCGACGTTCGCGACGACCAGTCCCCCGACGGGCGTTTCCCGGATTTCGCGCCCAACCCGAACGCCGGCACTCCGGTGGACAAGTACTTCGGCGCGCCGGGGTGGGGCGATGCAGGCGTCATCGTCCCGTGGCGCATATACCAGAACTACGGCGACCGCCGGCTGCTGGAGGAGAGCTTCGATTCCGCGCGCCGCTGGGTGGAGCAGATCGAGCGCCGCAACCCGAACCTGCTCTGGGAAAAGGGCCGCGAGGCCGACTACAACGACTGGTTGAACGCCGACACCATCATTCAGCAGGGTTGGCCCAGGAAAGGCGGGGAGATCCCCAAGCCCATGTTCGCCACCGCCTTCTGGGCGCATTCGACGGACCTGGTGGCGCGCATGGCCGCGGTCCTCGGGCGCCGCGAGGAGGCCCCGCGCTACCGCAAGCTGTTCGAGGGCATCCGCGATGCTTTCAACCGCGCCTGGGTGCATCCGGACGGCGGCATCGATTCGGACACTCAGGCAGCCTATGCTCTCGCGCTCCATTTCGATCTGCTGCCGGCGGAGCTGCGCGCTCCGGCGGTCGAGAAGATGATCGCCGGAGGGGCGCGATACGGCGGCCACCTCTCCACCGGCATACACGGCACCCACCGCCTGATGCTGGAGTTGGCGCGCGAAGGGCGGACTGAGGAGGCCTACCGTCTGCTACAGTTGCGCAGTTTCCCTTCCTGGGGTTTCATGATCGACAACGGCGCCACCACCATCTGGGAGCGCTGGGACGGCTACGTCAAAGGGCGGGGCTTCCAGAACCCGGGAATGAACTCGCTGAACCACTGGGCCCTGGGCGCGGTGGGCGAGTGGATGTGGCGGACCATCGTCGGTCTGAGCCCGGACGAGCAGGCGCCTGGATTCGAGCGCTTCGTGGTGGCTCCCCGGCCGGGCGGCGGTCTCGGGTCGGCATCGGGGACCTACGAATCGATCCGCGGGCCGATCCGGATCGCCTGGACGATCCGGGAAGGGGTGTTCACCTTACACCTGTCCGTGCCGCCCAATAGCGAGGCCATTGTGAGCCTCCCGTCGCCGGGCGCCAGCGAGGTCCGCGCCGGCTCCGGTGAGCATGTGTTTCGCTCGCGCCGTTGAATGGGAACAGGTTACGTCTTCCCCGACAGACTCTTCCGGAATTGCCGATGAGGAGAACAGGAGGAGAGTGTGATGTTCAGCGCGCTTCGGCGCCGCAAGGACGATCAGATCGGAACGGAAGAGTGGTTGCAGAGAACCACAAAGACGCTGTTGAGGCAACTGAGCTCCAGCGTGGTCAAGGGTTCCGATATGGATCTGGACTGGCTGCGCCTGAAACTGGGGGACCTGGAGCCGAAACTGGAACACACCTCTTCCGCGTCAGAGTTGCTGGAGTTGCTCGATCAGGTCCTGGAGCATCTGAACGAGTACAATGTCGCGACCACGCGGTACTTTCACAGGCGGATGACCGACTACGACAGCGCCATGGCGCTGCTCAACAAGACCCTGGGTTGGGCGAAGGAAGAACTCGATGCGTCCGCGGTCCGGTTGAGCACCGTCCAGCAGTTGCTGGAGCGCGCCGCCAACTCGACCAACCCGGTGGTAACCAAGTCCCGCCTGGCCGAATGCTCGGTTCTCACCCAGGAAGCCCAGGCAAGACAAAAGCGGCTGCTGGAACAGTCGGTGACCCAGTTGCAGGATGAGATCTCCCGTCTGGAGGCGCGCCGTCAGCGCGAAGAGGGCAACACCAGTCCGTTCGCGCAGGGCGGCGGGATGACGCCTCCCAAGGGTGCGCCCAGCGCCGCTCCGGCTCCGCCGGCGGCCGCCGTGGCGGCCCCTCCGGTCGTGGTGCCGCCGGAGAAGGATCCGCCCGCCGAAGTGCCGGACGAGGAGGATTCCGTCACCGGACTGTCGGGAAGAGGCCAGGCGGCACGCGCTGTGGCGCAGGCCGTCGCCGAAAAACGGCCGATGTTCGTGGTAGCGGTCGCCGTGGAGCGGCTGGCCATGATCGAGGAACGCTACGGAGAATCGCTGCGGGACGACGTCCTGGTCCATTTCGCCCAGGAGTACGGGCAGGCTCTCGGGGCTGACGACAGCCTGTTCCGGTGGGGCGGCAGCAGCTTTCTGGCGTTGCTTAAGCGGAGCGGATCGAAGGAATGGGTCCAGATGGAAATCGATCGGCTGTTCAACGTCCGCTTCAAAAAGACCGTGACCGCCGACGGCCGCTCCGTGCTGCTGAATCTGGGCACGGTGTGGAAGATGTGGTCCTTGGCCGACTGCCGCGGCGCCGAAGTCCTGATGAAGGACGTCGCCGAGTACCTCAAGGACCGCTGAGCGGCCTCAGCCCGCGGCTCTCTGTTTGAGCACACGGGCGGCGCCGTAGGGCGCACGCTCGGGGCGAGCCAGCAGCCCGTCGGCTTCAGCGTCGTTCTGGAATTGCTCCTGCGCCGGGTCCCACTTCAGCGTGCGCCCCAGTTTCATGGCGGCATGCGCCAGCAGGCAGGCCGTGCACGACCGGTGGCCGTCCTCGGCCGGAGCCACGGGAGTTTCGCGGGTCCGGATGCTGGCCAGCCAGTCGAGATGGTGGTCGTCCTTCGGGCTGACGTGCAAGCGGACCTCGGTTTCCTTGATGCCCGCCGTGAGAATCCGGGGGTCGCTCGCATCCAGAACCGGGCTCCGGCCGGGGACGTAGCGGCCGCGGTCGACCCAGAGCCAGCCATCCTCACCGATGAAGCGGACACCGGTGGGATATTTCTCGCTGATGTACATCGTGGCGCCGTTGGCGTAGCGAGCCCGGACATGGTAGGGGCCGTGAACGTTCCACAGACCCTTCTTGGGAAACACCGCCGTGGCCACGATCTCGATGGGGCCGGAATGCTCCAGGCCCATGGCCCAATGCGCGATGTCGATGTGGTGAGCGCCCCAGCCGGTAATCATACCCGCGCCGAACTGCTCGCAACGCAGCCAGCCGGGACGGGCGTAGCGCGCCTTCCTGTCGGGCGATTGCGGGTGAACGCGGCTCTCCGTGTAGTAGACCACTGGCGTGCAGCCCAGCCACATGTCGTAGTTCAGGTTCGGCGGCACGGGCATCTCCGGTTCTTCCGGTCCCGCCGGGTCCTCCGGCAGTCCGACGAAGACCTCCTTGATCTTCCCGATGCGGCCGTTGCGTACCAACTCGCAGGCCAGGCGAAACTGCGGCTCCGAACGCTGCTGGCTGCCGAGCTGCAAG
>CAYOTD010000370.1:0-5745 GCA_964406685.1 uncultured Solibacteraceae bacterium
CCCACGCCCACGACGGCGGGGATACCCATGGCGCGCGCGAGGATGACGCTGTGCGCGGTGGGGGAGCCGGCTTCCAGGCACAATCCGAGAACGATGGCGGGGTCGAGGGTCTTCACCTCCGAGGGCGTCAGGTCGCGCGCGGCCACGATCGACGGCACCGGCGGGAGGGCCGCGGCGGCGGTGGCGCCGGTGAGGACGCGCAGCAGGCGCGTGGCGACGTCGGCTACGTCGGCCGCGCGGGCGCGCAGGTAGGCGTCATCGAGGGCCTCGAGTTCGGCAATGGATTCGGCCGAGGCCGTCTGCCAGGCGCGGGCGGCGGTCGCGCGATGATTGCGGATCAGCTCCTGGGCACGGTCGACCAGGGCCGGGTCTTCGAGGAACAGCAGTTGGGCGTCGAAGATGCCGGCTTCGTTCTTGCCGATGTGGGCGCGGGTCCAATCGTAGAGAGCGCGGGTTTCCGCGCTCGCCGCTCCCAGGGCGGTGTCGAGGCGGCGCAGTTCGGCTTCGGGGTCCTGCGCATCCTCCTCGGTGACGGCGACGGGGGCGGGTTTCAAGCGAAACAGTGGTCCGATGGCGACGCCCGCGGAGGCGGCCTGGCCGGCGAGGTTCTCTTGCGCGGCTCGCGGAGCTTCGCTCTCGCCGCGAGTCTCGAGGAACGACGCGACGGCGTCGATGGCCGCGCGCGGGCCGCGCAGACGGAGTTGATGGCCCTGGCGCGCTCCCAGGGCGAGCACGGCTTGAATGGCGGCGGCGTCGGCCGGGGGCGCGGGATGGGAGAGATTCTCGATGGTCACCGGGGCGCCGAAGCCGCGCGCCAGGCGCACTAGCTGAGCGGCCGGGCGGGCGTGGAGTCCGATGGGGTTTTGGATAGTCACCAGTCGCTCAGTTGTGCCGGCAGGAGACGCGGGGCGGGCGGCGGAGGCGCCCTGGAGGACCTCGTCGAGTCCGGCTCCGGCGGCGGCGAGAGCGGCGGCGGCCACCGCGCCTTCGACCAGCGACGCCGGGGAGAGACGCACGCGCGCGCGGCGGGGTTCATCCAGAAGATCAAGAGCGGTTTCGGCGCTGAGGACGGCGCTGCCGAGGTCGGCGAGCAGGACCACGCCGTCGGGATCGTAAACCGATTCGATGGCCGCGAGTACCTTGACCGCGTCGGTGCCGATGGGGGATTGAGGGTCGTCCGTGCCGCCGGCGGGGGCCAGGCGCACCTTACCCTGCGCCATCTGGGCGGCCAGCTCGCAGACGCCTTCGGCGAGGCGGGCGCTGTGGGAGACGATGACCAGACCGATCATGACCAGACGCTCGCGGCGGTGGAGAGCAGCAGCCAGGAGGAGGTCGCGCCTGGGTCCTGATGGCCGATGCTGCGGGGGCCGAGGTAGCTGGCGCGGCCCTTGCGGGCCTCCATGGGGATGGTGGCTTTGGCTCCGGCTTCGGCGGCGGCGGCGCCCTGCTGGAGGATCTCGCTCAGCGGGGCGCCGGCGGCGAGGGCGGCGCGCATGGCATCGAGGGCGGGCAGGAGGGTATCGAGCATGGTCTTATCGCCGGGGACGGCTTTTCCGCGGTCCTGGACGCCTTTGATGCCGGCCTCGAAGAGAGCGACGACGGCGGCCGGGTCAAGCTCGGTCTTGCCCGCGCAGGTGGCGGCGGCGCGCAGGAAGAAGGTCCCGTAGAGGGGGCCGGAGGCTCCGCCCACTTTGCGGATTAGGGCGGTGGCGACGGTGGTTAGGATCGACTTGATGTCGGCCGGCGCGGCGGCGGCGAGTTCGTCGCGGGCGGCGGTGAAGCCGCGGTCGAGGTTAGCGCCGTGGTCGGCGTCGCCGATGGCGGCGTCCAGGTCGGTCAGCCACTGGCGGTTTTCGGCGTAAACGCGCTGGAGGGCGTCGATCCAGACGAGCAGATGCGCGGGCTGGAGCGCCATCGGGTCAGATCCCCCAGCGCAGGCCGGGCGTGAGCACCGGGTCGTCCCAAAGCGAGAGCATTTCGTCGCCGGCGCGGAGCAGGGTGATGGAGCAGCCGGCCATGTCCAGGCTGGTGATGTAGTTGCCCACCAGGCGGCGCGCGACGGCGATGCCGGCGGCGGTGAGGATACGTTCGACCTCGGCGTAGACCAGGTAGAGCTCGAGCAGCGGGGTGCCGCCCATACCGTTGACCATGGCGATGACGCGGTCGCCGGAGCGGAAGGGGAGATCGGCGAGGATGGCTTGCGTCATCTGCTCGGCGATGGCGGCGGCGGGGGCCAGGGGGAGGCGTGCGCGGCCGGGTTCGCCGTGGATGCCGATGCCCATCTCCATTTCGCCGTCGCCGAGGGAGAACGTTGGCTTGCCGGCGGCGGGCACGGTGCAGGAGGTCAGCGCCATGCCCATCGAGCGGGCGTTGTCGTTGACCTGGCGGCAGAGGGCTTCGACGCGGGCCAGGTCCCAGAGGCGGGCGGCGGCCGCGCCGCAGAGCTTTTCGGCGAGCACGGTGGCGCCGACGCCGCGCCGGCCGGCGGTGTAGAGGCTGTTCTCCACCGCCACGTCGTCGGCGATCACGACGGCGCGGACCTCGATGCCGCGCGCCTGGCAGAGTTCGGCCGCCATCTCGAAGTTCAGGATGTCGCCGGTGTAGTTCTTGACGATGTGCAGGACGCCGGCTCCGCCGTCGACGGCCGCGGTGGCGGCTTCGATCTGGTCGGGCGTGGGCGAGGTGAAGACGTGGCCGGGACAGGCGGCGTCCAACATGCCCTGGCCGACGAAGCCGCCGTGCATGGGCTCGTGGCCGCTGCCGCCTCCGGAGACGATGCCGACCTTGCCGGGGACGGGGGCGTCGCGGCGGACGACGTAGGCGGGGTCGAAGGAGACGCGGAGGATGTCGGAGTGGGCCAGGGCCAGGCCGGCGAGGGACTCGGCGACCACGTTGGCCGGGTCATTGATGAGCTTCTTCATGGGGTCTCCTGAGGGACGGTCCGGCGGAAAACGCCTTGTTGAAAACAAAGGACATAATTGGTTTTGTTTGGTCCGGTTCGCTTTTTCTTCGCCACGGCCGGGATTGGCTCGGGTCCGGCGACCTCAGGATAGCATGGGGGTGGAAGGGGGAGAGGGTATCAGAAGCGCGGGAGGGAACGGTCGCGAGTCGCTTGAGGCCCTCACCATAGGCTCCCGGTTCGCGGCGGTGTCCGGCTGGTTTGTTGGATCTGCATGATTCCAGCGTAGTGGGTCGTCAATCTCGTCACGAAAGACCTGCCGGCGGGCAAGCCGGGGACACCAAGTCCCACTGTTAATTGGGTAATTGGTTACTGTCCCAATTTTCTATTTTCTATTTTCCACTATTTTCCTCGATGGGCGTCTTTCCATTCTTCATGCCAGGCCATTTGGATGGCTTCCAGTTTGGATTCGGTGGACTTGGCCGGGTCGCCTTGGAAACCCGGCAGCGCCAGGACCCAGTTGCGGAGGTCGGTGAAGCGGACGGAGAGCGGATCTGTTTCGGGGTGGCGCTCGAACAGAGCGATACCGATGTCTTCGGCGGTGTCCCAGTCCAGGCCTGGCATCAGATCTTGGTTCCTTTCAGGGCGCCGCGGACGGCGGTGTTCATCATGTTTTCCGCCAGCTTCATGGTCACCGTGTTCAGCGCGTCGATCGAGGCGCGGATGGGTAGATGATCGTCGCCGTGGTAGACCAGCAGTAAGCGATTCACGGCGGCGTCTATTTCGCGGCGCTCTTGCTCCGCCAGATCGAACCAGGCGTCGTTCTGGCGCGCCTTGTCCACCGCCGCCAGGATGGCGTCGGCCTCCACGCGCGCTTCGCGCACCTGGCGGGCTACGAAATCCTGTTCGGCGTGATCGATGGATTCGACGATCATCGCCTCGACCTGCTCGTCGGTCAGGCCGTAGGAAGGCTTCACGTCGACGCTTTGCTCGCGGCCGGTGCGGGTGTCGCGCGCGGTGACGTTGAGGATGCCGTTGGCGTCGATCAGGAAGCGCACTTCGATGCGGGCCATGCCGGCCGGCAGCGGGTCGATGTCCTTCAGGTCGAAACGCGCCAGCGACCGGTTGTCCTTGACCAGTTCGCGCTCGCCCTGCACTACGTGGATGAGCACGTTGCGCTGGCCGTCCACCGCGGTGGTGAAGAACTCGGTGGCGCTGGCGGGGATGGTCGAATTGCGGTGGATGATCTTCGATACGACCCCGCCCATGGTCTCGATGCCGAGGGAGAGAGGCGTCACGTCGAGCAGCAGCTTGTCCTCGACATCGCCGGCCAGGATGGCGGCCTGCACCGCGGCGCCGAGGGCCACCACTTCGTCCGGGTTGAGCTCGGTATGGGGCTTGGCGCGGAAGAGGCGCTCGACCGCGGCGCGCACCAGCGGGATGCGGGTGGAGCCGCCCACCAGCACCACCTCGTCGATCTCTTCGGGTTTGACGCCGGCGTCGGACATGCAGTTGCGGCAGGGCCCGAGGGTGCGGTCGACGATGGGTTGGATCAGGCGGTCGAACAACTCGCGGTTCAACTCGCGGCGGTAGCTGGAGCCGCCGTAGTCGAGCTCGATCGAGGTCGAGGGGAGGAAGGACAGCCGCTCCTTGGCGTCGATGACCGCGCGGCGCAGGGTTTGGACGGCCGTGGGGTCGGAGGAGAGGTCGCGGCCCCACTCCGAGGCGATGTCCTCCAGGGCGATGCGCAGCAGCAGGTTGTCGATGTCGTCGCCGCCCAGATGGGTGTCGCCGTTGGTGGCGAGCACTTCGAAGATGCCGTCGTGCAGGCGCAGGATGGAGATGTCGAAGGTCCCGCCGCCCAGATCGTACACGGCCACGATGCCCTGCTTACGCTTGTCGAGGCCGTAGGCCAGGGCGGCGGCGGTGGGCTCGTTGACCAGGCGCAACACTTCGAGGCCGGCGATGCGTCCGGCGTCCTTGGTGGCCTGGCGCTGGGCGTCGTTGAAGTAGGCCGGCACGGTGATGACGGCCTGCGTGGCCGGGAGGCCCAGGTCCGCCTCGGCGTTCCTCTTGAGCTGGCGAAGGATGAGCGCCGAGACTTCGGGGGGCGTAAAGGTCTTCTCGCCCAACTGAAGCCGGATGACGGATTCGCTGCCTTCGGCGATGCGGAAGGGGAACAGCTTCAGTTCGTCGGCCACATCGTCCACGCCGCGCCCCATCAGGCGCTTGACGGAATAGACGGTGCGGCCGGGGTCGGTGATCAGGGCGCGGCGGGCCGGGTTGCCGACCAGGGGCTCGCCCGTCTCCCCCACGGAGACGACGCTGGGGACGAGTTTGTCGCCATCGGCGCCGGGAATGACACGCGGACCGGTCAACTCCATCGTCGCCACCAGGCTGTTGGTGGTGCCCAAATCGATGCCCACCACGCGCGGGCGGGCGGGGGCTCCGAAGTCGATCTGGAAGAGCTGTTCCATCAGACGAGTTCCTTCTCCACTTCCCGCACGAGGTTCTGAATGTAGCGGCGGCGGTCGAGGGCGGAGCGGATGCGGGCAAGCAGATCGCGTTCGCCGGTGGCGTCGTGGAGGCGGAAAAGACGGTCGAGTTCCTCGTCAATGGAGGCCTGGAGAGCGAGGAACCGGGTGCGCGCTTCCTCAAGCTGGGGGCGGAGGGAGGCGTCGCCGCCGCGCAGCTCTTCCAGCGCCATATTCAGCTCGAAGACCTCTTCGAGCAACTCCGGGGGAACGTCCTTGGAGCGCCGCTCGCCGCCGCTGAAGCCGAGGTCCTTGAGGACGTACTCGGCGCGCGCCACCGGGTCGCGCAGCACGCGGAAGGCGTCGTTGAGG
>CAYOTD010000371.1:0-5727 GCA_964406685.1 uncultured Solibacteraceae bacterium
TCTGCTCGAAGCCGCGCGGCGCTTCGATCAGAGCCACCCTCCCGCCCGGCTTGATGCCCAGTTTCTTGGGCAGCGGTGTGGTGCCATAGCGCTCCATCATGCCGGCGGGAACCACGGGCGCCTCAGGCGGGGCGGCAATGGCCCGCTTCAGCGCGATCCCGATGCGGCTCCAACTGGTGTAGGCGGCGTCGGGCAGCAGCGCCCGGATGCGCTCGACCTTGGTCGGGTCGCCTTCGGCGAACACCACTCGAATCCGGCGGCTTCGATCTGGGCGACGCGCGCCCCCGCTTCCTCCGGTTTCCAGTGGATCAGCCGGAGGCGCGCTTGTAGTTGTCGTTGATGACCCATGGATCCTTCGTTTCGCGCCGCCAGGCGTCCACCTGCCCGCGCATCTTCTCCAGAGTGCCGCGGTGCTCGGCCGAAGTCGCGAGGTTGTCGACTTCGTCCGGGTCGTGGCTGATGTCGTACAGCTCTTCGGGCGGGCGGCGCAGGAACCGGCCCACCGGCCGGCGGCCGAGCATCCCTTTCTCGCCCTGCTTCAGGACCGCCTGCCAGGTGGGCGAGGCCCACAGGTCGCTGGCGAAGGGGTATTCCAGCTCGGGGAAAAGGTTGCGGATGTACTTATACCGCCGGGTGCGCATGCCGCGCATGGGGTAATACATCGTGACCTGGTGGAAGGTGTGCGAGAAGTAGACCTCTTCCCGGCCGGCGGGGTTCTCCTCTTCCAGAATCGGCAGCACGCTGCGGCCCTGAAGCGGGTACTCAGGCCCCTTGGCGCCGGCCCACTCCAGGAACGTCGGCAGGATGTCGACGAAGCTGACCATGGCGTTGTTGACCAGTCCTCGGCGGCTCTGGCCGGGAACGCGCAGGATGAAGGGCAGGTGAAGACCGGCGTCGTAGGTCGTGGTCTTGGCGTTGGGGAAGGGCATGCCGTTGTCGCCGACATAGAGGATCAGCGTGTTGTCGAGCTGGTCCGCTTCCTTGAGTGCGTCCAGCATCATGCCGATGCCCTGGTCCAGCCGGTTGGAGGCTTCGTAGTATTGAGCCACGTCGGTGCGCGTCTCGGGCAGGTCGGGCAGGAAGGACGGCACCTTGATCTGGGCCGGATCGAACGGCGTGCGCGTCACGCCGGGGTAGTCCTTGTTCCCGAACCCGTCGGTGCCGGCGGTCCGGCCGCGGTGGGGGTCGGTGTAGCCGACGTGCAGGTACCAGGGCTTGCTGCCGACGCTTTGGAAGAACTTGCGGCCCGCCTCCGCCAGGGCGCACACGTTGCGTCCGCCGCTGGCCACGTAGTCCCAGGGGAAGGCCGAATCGGGGTTCACGTGCAGCTTGCCGATCACCCCGCACTGGTAGCCGGCCGCTTTGAGCAGCGCTGGCGCCGGCTTGATGGAGGGGAGATAGGAGAAGTTGTGCGTGGCGTGGGCCAGGCCATACTGGCCGTTGGAGTGGTTCTGAAGGCCGCTGAGCATCACCGAGCGGGAGGGGCTGCACGAAGCGGTGGTGCCGAAGGCGTTGGCAAAGCGCACTCCTTCGCCCGCCAGGCGGTCGAGGTTGGGCGTCTTGGCTTGCGAATCGCCGTAGGCTCCAGCGTGGCGGCCGTGATCGTCGCCGATCAGAAACAGGATGTTCCGGGCGCGCCGGGTGGGCTGGGCCGCGGCCAGCGCGGTTCCCAGGAATTGTCTGCGGTCCATGACATAGGCATGGTAGCGCGCACCGGGCTTGAAATGCGAAGCGCCACGACCGGTCGGGCCGCGGCGCTTCAGAAGTCGTGAGGGGAAGCTACTGCTTCTTCTCTTCCTCGGTCTTCTTCGCCTTCTTGCCCTTCTTCTTGGCTTCCTTCTTCTCTTCCTTCTTCTCGTCGGCGCAGAACGCCACGGACGCAGTGCCGATCACCAGGCTGAGGCCCAGCAGAACGCTCATCAGCTTCTTCATGCGGTTTCTCCTAGAAACAGTTTGTGGCGATTCGATTCGCCTACGAACACAGGATGCCAGCTACAAATGAAACAGACCTTAAGCGCCGATTAAAAACCCTTCATCGAATGCCACTCCACCGGTGAATGTCGGTCACAGCCTCCGGGATTCTTCGCAATCGATTGACTGCAAGCATGTTGCATCATCGTTCCACCATTCCTTGGGGCGTTTCCCGGCGTACCCTCTGCTACCATGGAACCGCCATGAGACAGAACGACTTGGTCCAGCGCCTGGCATCCACCACCCAGACCACGCCCGGCGCCGCGGCAGACCAACTCGAACAGATCGTCCACGACATTATTCAGGCCCTGAAGGAGGGCCGATCGGCCGCCCTGCCCGGCCTGGGAAGATTCACGCCCGCCGACTCGAGACCGGGGTTCCGGTTCGAGGCCGACTCGAGAGGCCCGGCTCGCGCACGAGGAAAGAAGTGAAGCGGGCGGAGGATTCCAACCGCCGGACCCGCGGTTTCGTCGCGCGCGTGCTGCGGCAGTGCCTGGAGGAGGGTGCGACGGTGGAGATCGACGGTCTGGGGCGGTTCCGGCGCGGCCGGAAGGGCGACTACGAGTTCGAAGCCCACTCCCGGCCCCGGCTCTTCCTGGCCTACGCCGACGAGGACGTGGCGCTGGTGCGCCGGCTTTTCGAGGATTTCGAGCGCAAGGGCCTGGATCCGTGGCTGGACAAGGAGAAACTGCTGCCGGGACAGAATTGGCCCCGCGCCATTGAGCGGGCCATCGAGATGGCGGATTTCTTTGTCGCCTGCTTCTCCCGGCGCGCCACCGGCAAGCGCGGCTTCTTTCACTCCGAGCTGCGCTACGCCCTGGATTGCGCTACCCGCCAGCCTCTCGACCAGATCTTCTTCATCCCCGTGCGGCTGGATGATTGCGAGGTGCCGCCGCCCATACGGAGATCCCTCCACTATGTGGACCTGTTCCCCGATTGGGAACAGGGAGTCGCCCGCGTGGTATCGGCCGTGCGCCGCGCGATGCGCTCCAGGGAACGTGCCCGGTCAAGACCCGCTGCCTAGCTTCTTCCGAATCTCGGCGGCGTTCTTGGCGTCCGGCTTGAGTTCCAGGTACTTGGCGTAGGCCTCGCGCGCGGCGTCCTTGTCCTTCAGCTTCTCCTGCGCTTCGCCCAGCTTCAGCCAGGCCTCGGCGCTGCCCGGATTCCAGCGCGTGGCCTCGCGGAAGCGGCGCGCGGCGGCCCGGTAACTGCCCTTTTTCAGATAGTACGAGCCGACCTTGATCTCCTTCTCGGCTTGCAGGGGGTTGAAGGAGTACTCCTTGACGGCAAGAGACTCGTCTTCCTCGGCTGGCTCCTGGGGCGAGGGCGGGGCGGGCTCCCTCTGAGCGGCCAGGCACGCGGCGCACAACAGGGCTGCCGCGAGGCTCAGGCGAATGCGTGTCACAATTCAAGTATAGCCAGCGATGAGCCTGCGCGAACGAGCGGCGGAGCTTCCGGCCGGCCCCGGAGTCTACCTGTACAAGGACTCCCACGGAGGGGTGCTGTACGTCGGCAAGGCCAAGAACCTGCGCAACCGCGTGCGCAGCTACTTCTCCGACGACCGGCTGGCCGACGCCAAGACCGGAACGCTGGTCTCGGAGGCCGCCGGCATCGACTACATTCTGGTCGACAACGAAAAGGAAGCCCTCGCGCTCGAAAACAACCTCATCAAGCAGTACAAGCCGCGCTATAACGTCCTGCTTCGCGACGACAAGACCTATCCGTACATCAAGCTGACCGCCGAGCCGTATCCGCGCGTGTACGTGACGCGGCGGCTGAAGAAGGACGGCGCGACCTATTTCGGCCCTTACTTCCCCGGCAACCTGGCCCACCGGCTGACGCATTCCATCCACCGGCTGTTTCGCGTTCCTTCCTGCAACGTCGACCTGACGCGCCCGCACACGCATCCCTGCCTGGAGTATCACATCCACCGCTGCCACGGGCCATGTGTCAAGGGATTGGTGAGCGATGAGGCTTACGCGGCCGCCGTAGGCGACGTGCGCCTCTTTCTGGAGGGCCGCCGGCGCGACCTGGCCGCCAGTCTGCGGGGGCGCATGGACGAGGCGGCGGCCACCGAACGGTTCGAGGAGGCGGCGGCTCTGCGCGATCTTATCCAGACCGTCGAAGAACTGGATGAAAAGCAGAAGATGGCCGCGGCCCAGGGCGAGGACACCGATATCTTCGCCTACTACGCCGAGCCGCCGCTGGTGGCCGTCAACCTGTTCCATCTCCGCAGCGGCCGCATCGTCGACCGCCGCGAGTTCTTCTGGGAAGACCGGATGGAATTCGACCCCGCCGAGTTGCTCTCCTCCCTGCTGAAGCAGATCTACCTGGAAGAACAACATATTCCCGCGCGCATCCACGTCCCGGCCGACTTCGAAGACCGCGAGGTGCTGGAAGAGGTGTTGACCCAGCGGCGGGGGCGCGTGGTGGAGATCCACACCCCGCAGCGCGGCCAGAAGAAGGCGCTGCTCGGCCTGGTCGAGACCAACGCCCGCCACAGCTTCAACCAGCGTTTCCGCGTGCTGCGCCCCACCTCGAAACAGATCCAGCAGGCGTTGCAGGAGGCTCTCGGCCTGCCGGAGCCGCCGCGCCGCATCGAGTGCTTCGACATCTCGCACACCCAGGGCACCGACAAGGTCGCCAGCATGGTGGTCTGGGAGAACGGGCGGATGAAGAAACCGGATTATCGCAAGTTCATCATCCGCGAGGTGGAGGGCAACGACGATTTCGCCTCGATGCGCGAGGTAATCTCCCGCCGCTACACGCGGCTCCGCCAGGAAGAGGCGCCGATGCCAGGCCTGGTGCTGGTCGACGGGGGCTTGGGGCAGTTGCACGCCGCGGCCGAAGCGCTGGAAGCCGCCGGCATCCTCAACCAGCCGTTGGCCTCCATCGCCAAGCGGGAAGAGTGGATCTATGTGCTGGGCCAGGAGGACGAACCGGTGGTGCTCGACCGCTTTTCGCCTGTGCTGCACCTGGTGCAGTCCGTGCGCGATGAGGCGCACCGGTTTGCCGTGACCTTCCACCGGGCGCGCCGGGCGAAAGCGCGGGTGGGCTCGGAGTTGGATGGGATCCCCGGCATCGGCCGCGCCACCGCCGAGAAGCTGCTGCGCCATTTCGGCAGCGCCGCCCAGGTCCGGCGCGCAACCGAACACGAACTGGCCCGGGTGGCCGGGCGGGCGGCGATGCGACGGCTGAAGGCGCACTTTGACGCCTCCACCGCCGCGCAACCTGAATTATCATAGGTCGATTGAGCGATTTGCTTCAGGATTTGCGATATTCCCTCCGATTACTCGGGAGATATCCGGGCTTTGCCGCCGTGGCGGTGCTGACCCTCGCGCTCGGCATCGGCGCCAACAGCGCGGTGTTCAGCCTGGTGGACGCGGTCC
The DNA here is from genome assembly GCA_964406685.1 of uncultured Solibacteraceae bacterium. Taxonomy (GTDB): domain Bacteria; phylum Acidobacteriota; class Terriglobia; order Bryobacterales; family Bryobacteraceae; genus JACQZT01. The sequence goes on from CAYOTD010000371.1 coordinate 5,361, forward strand.
TGCTGCGCCCGCTGAACTACGCGGAACCGGAGCGGCTGGTCTGGCTGTGGGAGTCGAACGCCGCTCAGAAGGTGTCCATTGTGCCGGTGTCGCCGGCCAACTTCATGGACTGGAAGGAGCAGAGCCGCTCTTTCCAGGCTGCGGGCGCCTGGCGCGACGTCAACCTGACCCTGACCGGCCGCGAACTTCCCGAGCGCCTCTCCGGAGCGCGCGTGTTCCCCGAGTTGCTGGGAATCCTGGGGGCGGAACTGGCGCTAGGCCGGAGCTTTGCGCCCGGGGAGGGGACGCCGGGCGGAGAGAAGGTTGCCATTGTCACGCACGGCCTCTGGCAGCGGAGGTTCGGGGGCGATCCGTCGCTGGTGGGCCA
>CAYOTD010000372.1:0-5723 GCA_964406685.1 uncultured Solibacteraceae bacterium
CCTCGGGGTGCCGTTCATCTCGAATATCCCTTCCCACGTGCAGACGTTCGTCCAGCCGGGCCTTTCCGTGGAGGTGAACGGCACGCGCTACGCCGTCGAAGGAAAGACCAAACCCTTCGCCGATTCTCTGGAAACCACGCTGGACGTGGACATCAACGACCTGAAGCTGCCGTACTATCTCGCCTACATCCCCAAGGACCTCCTGACGTTCGCGATGCCTTCGGGCCGCCTCGACGCCAAGCTGGCCATCGTATTTGTCCGGAAAGGAAAGAACGATCAGACCCTGGCCGTGAAGGGCGACATCGTTCTGCGAGAATTGGCGATCAACGACAAGCAGGGCGGCCCCGTCGTCCGGCTTCCCCGCCTCGGTCTCGGCCTCGCCTCGGTCGAGCCTCTGGTCCGGAAGGCGCACCTCTCCAAGATCTCGCTGGAAGCGCCCGAGTTGACCGTCCGCCGCGAGAAGAACGGCGTCACCAACGTGGAGACCTTGCTGCCCAAGCCCACGCCGGCCCAGACACCGGCCGAGAAAGCGCCCGCGTCACCCGGCGAAATCGTTGCGGTCGACGTGGACGAGATCGCCATTTCGGCCGCCAAGGTGCTCTTCTCCGACCTCGTCCCTCGCTTGCCGTTCAAGACCACGCTGGCCCCGATCAATGTCGCGGTCCACAAGCTGAGCACGCGTCCGGACACCAAGGGCACATACAAAGTCACGCTCGCCACGGAAGCCAAGGAGCAGATCGCGATCGAGGGCAGCATGTCGCTCGCCCCGATCCTGGTGGACGGCACGGTGAGCGTCCAGGCCGTTCCGCTCAAGAAGTACGCGCCGTACTATAGCGACATCCTTCTGTTCAACATCGAGGGCGGCCAGGTGGATCTCTCCAGCCGCTACCGGTACGCCCAGGGCGAGAAGGAACCGGCGATCACGGCGTCGGACGCGGCCCTGTCCGTGAGCGGCCTCCGGCTCAAGCGCCAAAACGAGAAGGAGGACTTCGTCCGCGTCCCGGTGTTCACGGTGAAGGATACCGACATCGACGTGACGGGGCGTCAGGTGACAGTGGGCGCGGTGGCCACCCAGAAGGGCATCGTGAGCGCGAAGCGGCTCGCCAGCGGCGAGGTGGATCTCCAGCAGCTCGTGGTGCTGCCGCCGGCCCCCCAGCCTGCGGCCGCGCCCGCCGCGGGCGCCGACCAGAAGCCCTGGGTGGTGACGGTGAAGCGCGCGACGGTGGACCAGTACACGGCCAGGGTGGAGGACCGCGCCGCGGCAGAGCCCATCACCCTGAGCGCCGAGAAGATCCGGCTGGCCGCCGACAACATCACGACGGCCAAGAACACGACCGGCCGGCTGAACCTCTCGCTCACGCTCGATAAGAGCACCACCGTCAAGGTGAATACCGCCGTGGGACTGGATCCGCTGCGCGCCGACGGGAAGGTGGAGGTCGCCGGCGTCGTCCTGAACCGGTACGCGGCGTATTACAAGAACCTGATCCCGACCGACATCCAGGGCGGCGTCCTCGACGTGGCCACGGGCTATCGCGTGGCGCAGGCCAAGGATGCCTTCGACGTCAAGCTGGCCGGCCTGGCGGTCTCGCTCAAGACACTCGAGCTGAAGACGCGCGACACCAGCCAGGTGTTCCTGACCATCCCACGCCTGAACGTGAAGAACACGTCGCTCGACCTCTTGAAGCAGGATGTCACGGTGGGCGAGGTGGCCACGGCGGAGGGGACGGTGGTCGTCGTGCGGGCGCGCGACGGCGAGATCAACCTGGTCAAGCTCCTTCCGCGCGCCGCGGCCGGCGCTGAAGCCCTCGTGGAGGCTCCGCCGGCCCGCCCGTGGACGGTCAAGGCGACGGCGGTATCCGTGGATCAGTACCGGATCCAGTTCACCGACGAGACGCCGTCCGAGCCGGTGAACGTCACCGTCGAGGACCTGAAGGTGAAGGCCGAGAACTTGACGACGGCCGAGAACCAGCCGCCGGGGAAAGTCGCGCTCGGCTTGCGCCTGGGACAGGGCACCGTGTCCGTGGACGGCGGAGCGAGCATCGCTCCCGTGGCCGCCGACCTGCAGGTGGCGGTCAAAGAGCTCGACATCCGCCCTTTCCAGCCCTACGTCCAGGACAACGTCAAGGTCACGCTCACCGGCGGTCTGGTCTCGACGACGGGGCGCCTGGAACTCACCATCAAGGAGCCGGAGGGGCTGAAGGCCAAGTTCACGGGTGAGTCCAACGTCGCGAGGTTCGGCGCTCTGGACAAGACCACGGCGGACGAGCTTCTCAAATGGGAGTCGCTGGCCTTGCAGGAGCTGTCGATCGGCTACAACCCCATCGCCGTCCAGGCGAAGAAGGTCGCCCTGGCCAATTTCTTCGCCCACGTCATCGTCCAGCCCGGCGGCCGGCTGAACCTTCAGGAAATCATGGTCACGGGTCAGCCCGCCACGCCTGCCGAGCCGCCAAAACAGGCACCGGCAGCCGCAAAGACGGAACCCGCGGCGCCGGCAGCCAAGCAGGACGTCCAGATCGAAGAGGTCACCATGCAGGGCGGCCGCGTCGAGTTCCAGGACCGCACCCTCAAGCCGAGCTACACGGCGACCATGACCGAGATCGGCGGGCGGGTCTCCGGGCTCTCCTCGGCGGAGACCAGCCTGGCCGACGTCGAGCTGCGCGGAAAGATGAACAACTCCGCACCGCTGGAGATCACCGGAAAGGTGAATCCGCTGAAGGAGGACCTCTTCGTGGATCTGCGGGCCAGGTTCACCGGGATGGATCTGAGTCCCGCGTCTCCCTACTCGGGAAAGTACGTCGGGTACGTCATCGAGAAAGGCAAGCTGTCCTTCGACCTGAAGTACCTGATCGACAAGAAGAAGCTCAGGTCCGAGAACAAGGTGTTCGTCGACCAGTTCACCTTCGGGGATAAGGTGGACAGCCCCGATGCCACAAGCCTTCCGGTCAAGCTCGCGGTGGCGCTGCTCAAGGACCGGAAGGGAGAGATCCACCTCGACATCCCCGTGACGGGAAGCTTGGACGATCCGAAGTTCAGCGTCTTCAGCGTCATCCTGCAGGTGATCGGTAACCTCGTCACCAAGGCCGTGACGTCGCCGTTCGCCCTGCTGGGGGCCGCCTTCGGCGGCGGCGAGGGGATGCAGTACCTGGAGTTCGAGTCCGGGCTCGCCACCATCACCCCGGACAGCCGGAAGAAGATCGATGCCCTGGCGACGGCCCTGGCGGAGAAGCCTTCGCTCAAGCTGGAGATCGCCGGGTACGTCTCCCCGGAGGCAGACCGGGAAGGCTTGAAGCAGTACTTTCTCCAGCGCAAAGTCAAAGCCCAGAAGCTGAACGATCTGGTGAAGAAAGGATCGCCGGCCGTCCCGGTGGACGAGGTCGTGGTCGCGCAGGAGGAGTACGAGAGGTTTCTCACGCTCGCCTATCGCGCCGAACCCTTCCCGAAGCCGCGGAATGTCATCGGCATGGTGAAGAGCCTTCCGGTGCCGGAGATGGAGAAACTCATCCTGACCCACATCGAGGTCGGCAATGAGGAGCTCCGTCAGCTGGCCGCTCGGCGCGCGAATATGGTGAAGGATGCGCTCTTGCAGGCCGGCAAAATCGAGCCGGAGCGGTTGTTCGTCGTCGAGCCGAAAGGCCTCACCCCGGAGAAGAAGGACAAGGTGGCGGACAGCCGCGTCGAGTTCAAGATTACCTAGCGGAGGGATTGCGCGGTCTCCACGGTCGCGCGGAATCGGGGGATGCCATGATCCAGGGGGATTTGATCGTCGAGGGGGCGTCGGAACTGTTGACTCTGGCCGGCAACACTGTTCAGCCGCGTCGGGGAACGGAGATGCGCGACCTCGGCATCCTGCGGCGGGGTTCCCTGGCCGCACGACGGGGCAAGATCGTCTGGATCGGCCCGACGGGCGACCTGCTCACCGCCATCCGTCCGCTGGCGTTCTGCCGGGTCATCGACGCCGGCGGGAAGACGGTCCTGCCGGGCCTGGTCGACCCGCACACCCACCTCGTCTTCGCGGGAAGCCGCGAGAACGAGTTTGCCATGCGCATCCAGGGCAAGACGTATCAGGAGATTGCTGCGGCCGGCGGCGGGATCAACTCGACGGTCGCCGCCACGCGCACGGCGAGCAAGGCGGATCTGAAGGCAGGCGCCCAGCGCGCGCTGAACACCATGCTCGCGCTCGGAACGACCACCGTGGAGGCCAAGAGCGGCTACGGGCTGGATCTGGTCAACGAGATCAAGATGCTGGAGGTTATCCGCGAGCTCGACGAGGCCGGCCCCATGACGCTGGTGCCGACGTTCATGGGCGCCCACGAGGTCCCGCCGGAGTTCCGGCAGAACCCCGAGGCGTACGTGGACCTCGTCATCACGCGCATGATCCCCATGGTGGCCTCGCGGAAGCTGGCGCGGTTCTGCGACGTGTTCTGCGAGACGGGCGTCTTCAGCGTGGGGCAAACCGAGCGCATCTTCCGGGCGGCGCAGGCGGTCGGGCTGGAACTGCGCGTCCACGCCGACGAACTGAGCGACCTGGGCGGCGCAGCCATGGCCGCCCGCATGAAGGCGCGGACGGCGGACCACCTCCTCTACGCCAACGATGACGGGGTCCGGGCCATGGCCGAGGCGGGCGTCATCGCGGTACTCCTGCCCGGAACCGCCTATTTCCTCCACATGCAGCGCTACGCCCGCGCCCGAGACATGCTCGACGCTGGCGTCCCGGTGGCCCTGGCCACGGATTTCAACCCCGGCTCCTGCATGACCGAGTCGCTTCCGCTCGTCATGAACCTGGCGTGCACACAGATGCGGATGCTGCCTGCCGAGGCCATCACCGCCGCCACCATCAACGCCGCCTGGGCCGTCGGCGAGCAGGACTGCGTCGGCAGCCTGGAGGTGGGAAAGCAGGCCGACATCGTCGTCCTGGACGCGCCCACGCACGAGCACCTCTGCTACCACTTCGGCGTCAACCTCGTGGACACCGTGATCAAGAACGGGAAGGTCGTCGTCGAGGGCGGGCAGCGGATGAACTAGAGAATAAACACTCGCCACAAAAAGCACACGACACACATGGGCCTTGATCGCCGGATACCTTCGGCATGGACGTAGCTGGGGCGGCGGCGCACGACGACCGCCGAGCGATCCCACCACACGACGCATCGGCACTCATGGACACGACCCCACCTCGCCCGGAGTCCACAGCGCCCCCCGCGGCGGCCCCGGAGCGCGCGCCCGGTGCCGCGCTGGCCGACCTCTTGGCCTCGCTGGTCGCCATCGGCCGCTCGATGCAGGAGGCGTTCGATCCCCAGCGTTTCCTGGACCAGTTCTCCGACCAGCTGCAGCGCCTGGTCCCCCATGACCGCCTGGTCATCGACCTCGTCGATGAGGAGCGTCGCACCTTCACGGTTTTCGCGGAGCATGCCTCCCAGGCCTTGCGCCTTCACCAGGACTTCTACACCATCGCCTTCGAGCCCCGCGCCCGCTATCTGGTGAGCGAATGGGTGCTGCGTCCCGTTTTCGGCGGCGAGGTCATGCGGGTGGGCGATTTTCGAACCGATCCTCGGTTCGCGGCGCTCAACCCCTTCGAACGGAAACTGGTGGAGACAGGCATCCGCTCCGGGATTCTTGTTCCCATGGAGAGCGGCGGGCACGTCATCGGCGCCCTGGTAGCCACCAGCCTGGTGGACCATGCCTACACGGAGCAGCACCTGACCGTCTTGCGCCAGGTTGCCACC
>CAYOTD010000373.1:0-5704 GCA_964406685.1 uncultured Solibacteraceae bacterium
CACCGCCGCGGCGACCTGCGGCAGGTCGAAGTGCTCCAACACGCCGCGGACAAAGACATCCGCGCCGTGAAGGTACCGATCCTTCTGGAGGAGGCTCCGATACGAGAGAAGCCCTCCCTCGCAGATCAGAGTCGAGATGCGCGGATCGAGAGCGGCGGCATAGAGAGCCCACAGCGCGCCCCGCCCCTTCCCGATGACGCGGACACCGGCGCCGGCGGCGTCCGGGCGGCTCAACAGATAGTCCACGCCGCGAACGACATCCTGCACGCGCATCCCGAGCAGGGATTCGTCCATGTACCAGGCCATGTAGGTCATGGCGGTTTCGACGTCGAACAGGTGGCGGAACCCCGACGGTTCGGTGGTCGATGGGACATGGAGCGGCCGCGTCTCGCCGATGCCGCGCAGGTCCACGGCGCAGACAAGACGACCCTTTCGAGCAAGGCGTTCCAGCGCCCCGAACTCCATCCCGTCGGCCTGCTTGCCGGCGTCGCTGACATACAGGGTCGCCGGAAGCCGTCCGGTGTTTCTCTCCGGAACAAAGACCCAGACCGGGATGTAGATGCCCGGTTCGGAGACAAACTCAAGCTTCTCGATGGAGTAACCCTTGCGCGGTGTTGTTACCAGCCTCCGCACGTCGAGGGGCGATTGAATCCGCTTGAAGCGCAGGAGGCTCTCGATCCGTCCTGTAATCTCCCCGCGGAAGGCCTCCAGCTCCCGGGCGTCCTTTGGAGGCCTGCGATACTGCGTCTGGTTCTTTAGGATCAGGGAGAAGATGGTCTCTCCCTGACGCGCATACCGGAGGGAGCCCTCCGGCGTGCAGTACAGGTTCTGGGGAGGCTCGGGCTCGAACTCCGCCTCCACTTCCGGGCCGGGGCGGTTGCAGAACCAGCGCGAGAACCACCGGGTGGTGGCGAGACGCAGTTTCACCGTCCAGGCGTGCGGATCGGTGGCTTCCTCGGTGGCGAACCGCTCCGGCACGCCCATCTGGCGGTATCGCTCGCGGATGTGCTCAGCCGCCAGGTTGAACGAGGGCGTGTAGTCCTCGATCATTGCCAGCAGCGGGCGGGGCGCAATGGCCACGTGCAGGTCGCACAGATCGACGCCGTGCACCGCGGCGGGAAACAGGTTCTGCTCGACATCGGACGGTCCGACGCGGCTCCCCGGCCCCAGGCGCATCGGCCAGCGGTGGCTCGTGCCGCCCTCGCAGACGGCCGCGCAGCGCACGCGCTCGTCCAGCGCGCTGAGGAACATCGTGATGGTTCCGCCTCCCGAGTGTCCGGCGCAGCCGATCTTCTCCTTGTCCACTTCGGGCCGCGTCAGCAGGTAATCGATCGCCCGCATCCCGTCCCAGAGGAAGTACTGGGTCAGGTTCTCGCCCAGCAGAAGGAGCAGTTGTCCGGGCATCGAGTGCTCGAAGATCGGGCTCAAACCGGATTCCGTCCGATTCGTCCGCGGGTCCCAGTATTGCCGGCGTTCTCCCTGCCCCATCGGGTCGTGCGAGAGGACGATAAACCCGTTTCGGGCGAGATTCACGTGCGCCGACTGGTAGGTCCGTTCCATGCGGCCCAGGTCGTAGTGGCCGCAGGGCGACAGAACGGCCGGGAACGGCCCACCAGGGGAGGCCGGCACATACAGGCTGGCTGTGACCCAAAGACCCGGCCAGCTCTCGAACATCACCTTCTCCATCCGGTAACCGTCGCGGTGCAGGACACCCGTGACCCGCGGGTTCAGCGGCGTCCGCTCAGGGAAAGGGCCCAGCATCTCGCGGAACTTCTCCCGCACGAAGCGGTTGCGGCGCTCGACGTCCCCGGCGGTCCGGATTCGCCCGCGCTCCTCGTCCCACCGGGCCGCCAGCGCGTTGAGCTTCGCCGACAGGTGCGCCAGCAGCATGTCGGGCCACTGTTCGCCGTAGGAAGACTCGCGGCCGCTCACCCGCCCAGGACTGAACGCGCCAAGCGCGGCGGTGGCCGCCGCTTGAGCGATGAAGTCGCGCCGGTTCGGAATCACGGGGTTTGAACCTGCTTCACCTGGAAGCGCGGCGGCTTCGGAGTGTCCGCCAGATCCAGCGCCAGCCAGTACGCCAGCCGCGTTACTTTTTCGATCTTGTCGAAGTTCAGCTTCTCTATCGTGTCGGATGGCTCGTGATAGCCGGGATGCCAGCCGCCGAACAGCCAGATGGCCGGGACCCGGACGAGCAGGAACGGAAAATGATCGCAGCGCCATAGTGTATTCTGCGATGAGTCCCGGTCGGGCTTGGAGTCGAGATCGAAGCCGATTCCGCGGTTGGCGCGCCCGATGGCGGCCAGCAGATCCGGAGAGTAGAGAGTTCCCACCAGGTTCAGCACGTTCCGGGTGTCGGGTTTGACGCTCAGCCGCCCCTCGCTCTGTGGCACGTGCGCTTCATCGCGTCCGATCATGTCCATGTTGATCACCGCCCGGGTGGCTGCCATGGGCACAACCGGCCGGGCGACGTAGACGTAAGATCCAAGCAAGCCATTCTCCTCGGCGCCGAATCCGATGAAGATCAGACTCCGCTTGGGGCGTCGCTTGGACGCTGCAAAGACCCTTCCCAGTTCGAGCAGGGCCGCCGTTCCGGACCCGTTGTCGTTGGCGCCCGGGTAGACCCGGCCGTCGCGGTTGGGAAGATGATCGTAGTGCGCATCCAGCACGATGGCTTCGCGGCGCAAGCTGGGGTCTCTTCCCTCCAGCAGGCCAATCACGTTGTATGTCTTCCCTGCGGTCCTGGAGTTGTGGACCAGACGGATGTCCGCCAAAAACGGCAGCGCCCTGGACTGCGGGCGGAGGGTGCGATCGATTTCATCCTGCACCTGGATGCGGTCCGGCATGATCCTGTCCGCGCCGGCGCGCGTGAGCGTAAGCTGCGGGATGAGAATCAGCTCGTCATAGAGCACCCGGGCGGAACTGCGCAGCGGGTTCGGCGGGGCCGACGCCGCGGTGGACCGCTCACTTGGCAGCACCAGGACCGCGACGGCGCCGTGGGCCTGCGCGTTGAGCCGCTTGACTCGCGCCGAAGCGTGCACGGTGAGGCCGGTTCCCAGGAAGGCGCTTTTCGCGTCTCCCTCCTGCGGCTCGCGGTCGAAGATGACGACGATCTTCCCCTTGGCGTCCAGACCCGCATAGTCGTCATAGCCGTGCTCGGGCGCGCTGATGCCGTACCCCGCGAAGACTACCGCGGCGGAGAGGGAGATATCGTTCTTGAAGCCGCCCTGGAAGCCGGAACCGCCGGCGAGGGTCTCCCGTTGCCCCTCCCGAACAAGCGTAATGGCGCTCCTGCCGGTGTCCAGCACCGTCGAGACGAGTTCAAACTCCTGGAGGTAGCCCGATCTGTCGAAAGGCTTCAGCCCCGCTTTGGCGAACTCGGCGGCGAGGAACCGCGCCGTCAGGTCGCCCCCAGGCTCCAGCGCGACTCTTCCCTGCAACTCGGTCGAGGCGAGGAAAGCGATGTCCGCGCGAATCCGGTCCATCCGGATGGTTGGCTCGGCGGCGAACGAAGCAACGAGCGGCAACAGGCAGAGAACGATCTTCCATGCGAGGCTGTTCATGGCTCAACCGGCACCCAACGCCACAATTCCGACTTGCACACGAAGTAGATCGCCTTGTCTCTCACCGCGAAACCGGTGGTGATGGGCTTCGGGGACCGCGCCACCAGCGCCACTTCGTTGGTCTCCGGATCGATGCGGAAGATGCCCGCCGAGGTCAGGCCCCAGATCTTCCCGTCCGCTCCCAGCGCCACGCTGTTGTAGATCGTGCTGGAGAACGGCGCGGCCGCGGTGTGCTTGACTTCACGCGTTTCCGGGTCGAAGACGAAGAGCGTTCCGCCGGCGAACCCGTAGACCAGGCCGTTGGGAGCGGCGATCAGGCCGTTGATCGACGGCGCGCCCCGCACCGGCACGGTCTCAAACAGCTTCTCGCGCCGCTCCGGATTCCACAGGAAGATCTTCCCCTCCTTCTCGGTTGGGTGGCTGCCGCCTCCTCCGCCGGTGGTGGTGCCGCCCACGATGAGGTCCTTCCACACTGCCAGGGAGACGACGCTCTGGTCCTTCACCAGGTGCGGGTAGGCGTCGACCGCGCCGGCCTCGACGTCCCAGACCGTCAGCGGCCCGCCCAGCTTACCATAGCCTGCCACCGAGCCGATGTAGACGCGGTTGCCGGGTCCGTTGATGAAGGCCTGCGGGCGCCAGCCGCTGTCGGATCCGCTGTAGTTCACCAGGACGGGGTTCTTTTCGCCCGCCTCCAGGTTGAAGGGCTGCTCGGGATTCCAGATCATCAGCGGCGCGAGGCTGCCGTAGCCGGCCATCAGCAGCCTCCGCCCGCGCGCCAGGAACGAGTAGATCTCTCCGCCGCCGAGATCGCCGAGTTCGGACATGGCGGCGTTCTCCGGGTCCCACTTCAGGAAATGGATCGGCAGCACCGCGGAGCCATAGAGCGCGCCGTCCGGCCCGAAGCCGATGCGGAACACCGACAGGTCGTTGCCAGGGTACTCGAGGCGCCGCTCGGCCGTCTTGCGCGTTCTCGGGTCGGTTATGCGGATGGTGTGTCCGGATACGTTTACGGTACGGCCGTCGGCCAACCGGTTCGTGGGCACGGCGGGCGCGGCCTCCGCGGCCGCGATGGGAGTGCAATTCCAGCCCTTCAGCCGGAAGTGGCGCGACCCCAGGACGCCATAGACGTTGCCATCCTGGCCGCGATAGACGCTGGCCTGCCCGACGGTCTGAAACTCCGCCGGCAGAATCTCGCGGTGCTCGCCGGTCGAGATCTCGTAGGCCGCGATGTTGGCCTTGCTGGTGCCGATCCCCACGTACATGAAGCCGTCGTCGTTGCCCGCCACGTAATGCGCGTATTGCTCGACCGGGTCCATCCGGCCCAGGTCTTCCAGGGTCCTGGTGGCCGGGTCGTAGCGCACCAGTTTCGACTGCGGGTAAGTGGCGCCGTACAGCTTGCCGTCGGATCCGAAGGCCACATCCCAGATGTACTGCTCCGTGCGGCTCGGGCGGCCGAGGTCTTTCAGCACGCTGGCCTTGGGGTCCAACTCGAGGAAGTGCGCGCCGGGGAGAGTGCCCAGGTAGAGCTTGCCATTCGGGCCGGGCACCATGCAGCGCGCCCCCGATTCGGTGGGGGCAGGATTGGGGAAGACCTGAAACTCGCCCGTGTCCGGGTCGACGCCGACCACGTCGATGGTGTGGTTGACGTACAGGTAGCTCAGGTAGAAACGCTGGCTGTCCTCAGCCGGTCCCGGACCCACCGACGAGGCCACCAGGGCGCCCAACCCCTTGTAGGCGGCCAGCCGTTCGAAGCGGCCGGTCTGCGCCCCCAGCAAGCCGGCCGCGAGAAGCAGAGCAAGATAGCGCATCACGCAGCATGATCCCACGTTTCCGCGCAGCGCGCTGAACCGGCCACCGCCAAGATGACCGTCGCCTCGCCTAGAATCGAGGGATCGCGATGAGCGAGTATCAGTACTACGAGTTTCGAGCCATAGACCGGCCACTCACGAGCCGGGAGATGTCGGATCTTCGCGCCATCTCCTCGCGCGCCGACATTACGCCGACGAGTTTCGTGAACACTTACAACTTCGGCGACTTCCGCGGCAACCCCGAGGCGCTCATGGAGAAGTACTTCGACGCCTTTTTCGGTTCCTCTCCCAAGAGTGTAATTGTAGTTGACGCCCTTTGACTGCAAGCAGATG
>CAYOTD010000374.1:0-5692 GCA_964406685.1 uncultured Solibacteraceae bacterium
AAGACCGGTTCGCTGACAAACTCCTCCCCCAGTCCCAGCACCCACTCGAACAGGCCGGGGGTGTAACCCATCGCGCCCTGCTCGCTGATCGACCGCAGCGCGGAAGGGATCTCGCTGGCCGCGATCAGCCCATACCGCGCCCCCGCCGCGTCGAAGGCGACCACGCTGGGCTGCACGCCGAACATCGCCGCCGCCAGCGGCTTGCGCGTCAGCGGCGCCAGGTGCACATCGTCGATCGTCATGCGGTCCAGCCGCAGCCAGCGCGATCCCCCGTTGCGCACCACCGCCCACTTGCGCACCGCCGGATGGCCGTCGTAGACCTCGTAGACCAGCTCCACTGTCACCCCGGCCAGCAGCGGGTCCTTGTCCAATCCCGCGCGGATCGTCAACCGGTGAACACCGCTCGCGGGCTTCGTCGTCGCCGCCGAGGCCTCTCCCGCCAGCAGCCGCCACCACCCGGCTTCCACCAGCCGTCCGTCCACCCACTTCGGCGCGTCCGGGCGCGGATCGTCGTAGCGCGAAGGATCGAACCCCTCCCCACGCCAGCGCGCGCGGTTGGCGGTGGAAAAGTCGTTGCTCTCTTCGATCTCCCCCGGACGCAGCCCGCGCGGGCGCCGGTTGTTCCGCTCGCGCGCGATCCACACCGAGAACTCGCGCGCCGGCGACGCCAGCAGTTGCCGCCCCGCCACCGTCAAACTCACCGTGCGGACCTCGCTCCCGAACCGAATCGTGCGCTCCAGCGTTTCCGATCTGAGCTTGGCCTCCCCGCCGGCGACCGTAATCTCGGCCGCGGGCAGCGCGCCCACCGCCGCCAGCACCACCGCCCCCAACATTGACACCGCCTGTCTCATCGCACTATCCTTCCCCTCGGCACCATGACATCGCGCGAGCGTTTCCTGAGCGTTCTCAATGGCCGGATGCCCGACCGCGTCCCCGTTACGCTGTTTATCTGCGACGGAGGGCACTTCCTCAACCAGCTCTACCCGGACATCGATCCCTGGGACCACGAAACGCTGCAAGTCAAGGTTATCGAAATCCAGAAGCAGTTTGGCGTCGACGTCTTCGTCCGCATGCTCTATGGCGTCAACGACCCGCTCTTCATCCACATGGGCGGGCTCAACGTCACTGTCCAGACGGACAACTGGGAGGTGCGCACCGAAGAGATTCTCCACGGCGACACCCGCATCCAGCGGTCTGAGATCCGCACGCCCGCAGGCACTCTCACTCAGGATTTCTCCATCGCCCAGGTCCGCCCCGGCACCTTCGTCTTCGCCTGCACAAAGAAACCCATCGCGAGCGAAGCCGATCTCGACATCGCCATCCGCTACGAGCCCCGCATGCCCGAGAGCTGGAAACAGCAGGCGGCCCGCCGCGTGGCGCGCATCCGCGCCGCCCTGGGCGACGCCGGCATCCTGGGCACCTGGACCCCGCACGGACCCTTCAACAACGCCTCGCTGCTGATCGATCACGACACGCTCTACAGCCTGTTCCGCGTGGACTTCCCCTTCTACGAGAAGCTCATGAACTTCGCCATGGAGCGCATCCTCGACTACACCGCGGCCATCGACGACGCCGGCCCCGACCTCCACTGCGTGGGCGGCAACGTCCCCGGCGGCTTCCTGGGGCGCGCCAACTACGAGCGCTACATACTCCCGTTCGAGCGCCGCTACATCGAGTTCGTGCAGCGCAACGGCCGCCCGGCCATGTACCACAACTGCGGCCAGATCATGAACCTGGTGGAATCCTACAAGGCGCTGGGCGCGCGCATCGTCGAGCCGTTCTCCCCGCCCCCCCTCGGCGACGCCGACCTCGCCCGCGCCAAAGCCATGGTTGCCGGCGCCTATGTCATCCTAAGCGGCATCGACCAGGTGAACGTGCTGCAGAAGGGCACCGCGGACCAGGTTCGGCAGGCCACCCGCGAAGCCATGGAAGCCGGCAAGCCCGGCGGCGGCTTCATCCTCCAGCCGGTAGACTTCCTGGAATACGGCACCCCGGTAGAAAACGTCGAAGCCTACGTCTCCACCGCCCTCGAACACGCCGCCTACTAGCTGCGCGGCTTCGAAATAATGAGAACGATGCTCTCGCGACGACACTTTCTGTACTCCACCGCCGCCGGCGCCCTGGCGGGTGCCTCCAGCCGGCGAAAGCTACAGGAATTTGCCTACCCCCAGGTGACTCTGACCAGCGGCCCATTGGCGGAAATGTACCGCCGCACGCACGCCCACTTCTTGAAACTCGACGAGGATCGCCTCCTCAAGGTCTACCGCCAGCGCGCCGGCATGCCCGCGCCCGGCCGCGACATGGGCGGCTGGTACGACGCCGGCGGCTTTGTCCCCGGCCATCTGCTCGGCCAGTTCATCTCCGGCCTGTCGCGTTTCCATGCCGCGACCGGCGACCCCGAGGCGGCGGCCAAGGCCCGCCGCCTGGTCCACGGCTACGCCGCCGCGTTCGCTAAGGACGGCAACCCCTACGCCGCGCAGAAGGCTATTGATACCTGGGCCTGCTACGTCCTCGACAAGTACGAGATCGGGTTGCTCGATGCCGCTTCGCTCGCCGGCGTAGCGGAGGCCCGCTCTCTGCTCCCCCGCGTAATCCAGGCCGCCATCCGCTCCCTCCCGAACCGCACCTTCGACCGCATCGGCGTCAAGAACCCGCCTTACGACGAGCCTTACATCCTGCCCGAGAATCTGTTCCGAACCTACGAACTGACCGGAGAAAAACGCTTCCTCGACATGGCGAAGCTCTACCTGCTGGACGAGTTCTTCGACCCGCTGGCCCGGGGCGACAACGTCCTGCCGGGCAAGCACGGCTACAGCCATGTGATCGCGCTCAGCTCCGCCGCCAAGGCCTACGAAGTGCTGGGCGAGGAAAAATACCTGCGTGCCATCCGCAACGCCTGGGACATGATCGAGCAGACCCAGCAGTTCGCCTCCGGAGCCTGGGCGCCCCAGGAGATGTTCGTCACCCCGCACTCGGGCGAACTGGCCGCCAGCCTGGCCGCCACCCGCGACCACTACGAGACGGCCTGCTGCTTCTACTCGCACGCCAAACTGGCCCGGTATCTGATGGCCTTCACCGGCGAAGCGCGTTACGGCGACGGCCTGGAGCGAGTTCTGCTCAACACCATCCTGGGCGCGCTCGAACCCGACGACGACGGCGGCTACTTCTACTACGCCGACTACCAGGCGCAAGCGCGCAAGCGCCACTACAAGCAGAAATGGCCGTGCTGCGCCGGAACCCTCGCCCAATCCGTGGCCGACTACCCGCTCAATCTCTATTTCCACGACGAGCGCGGCATCTCGGTCTATCTCTACGCCGCCAGCCAGTTGCGCTGGAAGCCGAACGGCGTTCCGGTGACGCTCACGCAGAACACCGCCTATCCGGAATCCGAACGCATCCAGTTGCAGGTGACCCCCGACGCTCCGGTGGAATTCGACCTCCGCCTGCGCATCCCCGCCTGGCTCGACCGGCCTGCGAACCTCTCGGTGAACGGCAAGCAAGCCGACGTGAACGCCGCTCGCGGGAGCTTTGCCGTGATCCGCCGCCGCTGGCGCAAGGGCGACACCGTCGAGCTGACCCTGCCGTTCTCCTTCCGCGCCGTGCCCATCGACAAGCCGAACCCGGACACGGTGGCGGTGATGTACGGCCCGGTGATGCTCTGCGCCATCGACCCGCCGCAACCGCTGGAGGCCACCGCGGCGGCCCTCGCGCGCCCGGAGCCGGTGCCCGGCAAGCCGCTCGAGTTCGACTGCCGGACCGCGGCCGGCAAGGTGCGCCTGCGCCCCTTCTACCAGGTGCGGGGGGAAACCTACAGCACTTACGCCCGCGTCATCTCGTCCCAGGTCACGATGCGCTTCTCGTAGATCGCCCGCGTTCCCATCAGCGCCTGAAGCGTGGATTCCATGGCCGACTCGGCCCCGTTCACCGGCGCCTTGCCCGTCTTGACCGAATCCACGAACGCCGCCAGCGCCATGTAAGTCGAATCCATTCCCGCGTTGGCGATGTCCAGCTTGATTTGACCGCGCTTCTCGCGCGGCTGCCAGACGCCTTTCACCAGGTCGATCGAGCCCTCCGAGCCGAACACTCTCTCCTCCGTCCCGGTGAAGGCGGGCGGGTCGTAGTAGTGGTGGCTGAAGTTGATGTAGACGCCGTTCGGATACTCGTAGATCACGCTGTATCCGTCCATGACGGTGCGCCCCGGAGGCTCGTTCTGGAACAGGTTCGTTCCGCCCACCCCCCAGGCGCGCAGCGGATGGCCGCCGATGGCCCACCGGAACAGGTCCAGAATGTGGATGCCCTGATCGACGAGGATGTCGCCCGATTTCGTCCGGTCGTGATACCACGACGTCGTGCGGGGCATGCCCTCGCCGCTGTGCCGGATTCCGTGGCACATCAGCACCCGGCCGATGCCGCCGCTGTGGATGAACTTCTCGGCCGCGTTGGTCGCCGGGTCGTGCCGCAGTTGAAAACCGAACTGCACCGTCTTGCCCGAACGCTTAACCCCGGCGGCCACCGCCCGGCAATCTTCCGGCGTCAGCGCCATCGGCTTTTCCGCGTACAGGTGCTTGCCCACTTCGAGGATGGCCAGGTCGAAGTCCTTGTGCGTCCAGTCGGGCGTGGCCAGCACCACGGCGTCGATGTCCTTGCGCTCGTCCAGCATCTTCCGGAAGTCCGGATAGATCTGCGCGGACCCGCCCGCCTCCGCCACCAGCTTGGCGGCATTCGCCACGCGGTCCGGCAGGATGTCGCAAACCGCCACCACCTTCACCCCGGCCACCTTCAGCATGTTCCGCAGCAGGAAGGTTCCCCGGTTCCCGGTCCCCACAAAAGCCACTCGCAGCGTATCGCTCGGCGCCTGCGCGGCAAGCAGCGCGGGCGCTCCCAGGAGACTGCGGCGCGTCAATTCACCCATCGTTTCCTCCCTATCGGATTCGTTCTCATCCGGCCAGCCCGCGGATCCGGTCCACGGCCGCCGACAGTTGATCGATCTGCTCTGGCCGGCCGGGTTCGTAGCTGTACTCCGGCGACAGCCAGCCTCGGTAGTCGATCTTCACCAGGGCTGCCACCACCGCCTCCCAATTCACATCGCCCTCCAGCGGCGGCACGAAGCGGTTGGTCTGAATCTTGAAGTCTTTCACGTGCAGGCGCTTGATCCGCGCCCCCAGCGTGAGGATCCAGTCCTGCGGATACCCGAACTGCACCACGTTTCCAATGTCGAAGTGCGCCTGCACCCACGGGCTGCGGAACTGGTCCACAAACGAGCGCATCTCGAGCGGGCTCAGCAGGAACTTGTTCCAGACGTTTTCCAGCGTGAGCGTCACCTTGGCGGAGGCGGCGTGCGCAACGGCCTTGCGCAGTTCCTCGCTGGTGCGTTTCCAGGTGTCCTCGTACCGGTGCATCAGCGTCGCCCCCTGCCCGACTCGGGACGGTACCAGCAGGAGCGTTCCCGCCCCCAGCGCCCTGGCGATGTCCACCGATTTCCGGATCACGTCCACGCCCTGCGCGCGCAGCGCCGGGTCGGGATCGTTCAGCGGGCACTTGGCAAACGGGCGCGACACCGACAGCGTGATGATCTCGACGCCGGCCTCGCGCGCCGCCGCGGCGATGCTGTGGATCTCCGCCGCCGGCGCATCCAGCTTCAGCCGCGCGCGCGGGGGGATCTCGTTGCCGTCGTACCGGGCGGGCTGCTCCG
>CAYOTD010000375.1:0-5687 GCA_964406685.1 uncultured Solibacteraceae bacterium
CGAATCCCGAACTCGTGACACTCGTGCTGGGGTTGCTCAGGTTGGGGTGGTTCATGGCGTTGAAGGTCTCGGCCCGGAACTGCGTCTTGAGCCTCTCGGTGATCTGGAAGTTCTTGATCATCGAGAAGTCCCATCGGTCCTGGTTGGGCCCGCGCACGCCGTTGAACCGCAGTGGCATGGTGCGGATGTTGGAGCCCAATTGCTTGTTCGAGGCCCGCTCGAAGCCCGCGTTGACGTTGAACCATCCGTCGACGCCGCGCTGGCCTTCGGGTAGCACGATGTTGTGCAGGTCGCCGTTGAAGATCACGTTGCCGAAGCCCAGCGGCTGGCCGCTCTGGTGCTGGTACACCCCGCCGAGCTGCCATCCGCCGAGAACAAAGTTCACCACCGCCGGAGTCTGCGCGCCCCACTTCCGGTTGCGGCCGTAAGGCAGCTCCCAGATGCCGGACCCGGTCAGCCGGTGCGTGCGGTCCAGATCGGCCACCACCTCGCTGGGCATCGGGTCGGAGTCGTTCAGAAACGCCGCGGCCTCCATGGCTTTCGCCCACGTGTAAGCCATCTGGAGCGTGAAGCCTTGCGCCATGCGGCGCTCCAGACGGGTTTGCAGCGAGTGATACCAGGAGTAGCCGGCGGGGTCGCCGTTGATGTTCACGTTCCCGAAATGAGGATAGCTCCGCAGCAGGCCGGCCCGGCTGATCGTGGTGCCGTAGATCGGGTTCAGACCGTAGAACGGGCTGGGGAACGTCGCGCCAAGATAGTCGATGGTGGCCTGGTCGCGCACCCCGGTTGTGCTCAGGTACTGCGCCGGGGTGTAGTTCAGGTTGCGGGTAATGTTGATGCGCGTCGAGCGGTTGCCCACGTAAGCGCCTTCCACCATCACCTTGAGCGGCAGTTCCTGCTGGATGCCGAAGCTCCACCGCTGGGCGTAGGGGTGCTTGCGCTTCCCTAAGAAGAAGCTGACCGCCTGCCCGAGATTCGTCGACAGTCCACCCTTGGCCCCGGCCGGCGCGGTCAGGCCGTTGGGGTAGGGATTGGCGCTGGTGGCGACGTAGGTGAGGCCGTTATCCATGCTGGCCTGCATCGGGGTGGCCTGGGAGTAGCCGGTGAGATCCGTGTTGGTGTAGTTGACTCCGATCGAGGCCACATAGATGCCGTAGCCGGCGCGGACGATCGTCTTGGGCTGCAACTGGTAGGCCAGGCCGATGCGCGGCATCAGGTTGTTCTTTTCCCCTTCCCAGTAATTCCGCGGGTTTCCGCCGGAGTTGGCGAAGGTGAGGCCGCCGTAGGCTTTGAACTGGCTCGCCGGAAGCTCGGCGATCGGGTTCTTGGCGTAGTTGGCGCGGGCGGCGTCGTTCAGCGGGTTGGCCGTGCCGAAGGCGAATTGCGTCACCGCCCGGTCGAACCTCTCCGTGATCGGGGTCTCGATCTCATAGCGCAGTCCCAGGTTCACCGTCAGCTTCCGGCTCACCTTCCAGTCGTCGTGGATGTACAGTCCCCAATACTGGTCCTGCTCGACGTAGCTGTCGGTGATGCTCATCGTGCCGCCGGGGATGCCGTACAGCAGCGCCGCCACCTCGCCGCCCCGCGTGGGGGCCGTCGAAGTGTTGCTGGCCCGCGTGTAAGTGGAGGCGAAGGTGTATTGGGGCGAGATGGAGGTGTGATACCGGTTGCGCGTTTCGCGGTAGACGCGATATTCCGGGCCAAACCGGATGTTGTGATTCCCCTTCAGCTTCGTGAAGTTCCCCACGAAGGAATGAGTCAACGACGCCGTCACTCCGTCGCCGGATTCCCAGGGGGCCAGGGTGGTGTACGGGCTCACGTTGATGTAGGGAAGCGTGGCGATCTTCCGGTCCGGAATCTGCGAAAGCAGTTGCTGGGAGAAGCCCAACTGAGACAGGTCGTAACCCTGCGAGGTCCTCCGCTCCGGGAAATCCTGGAAGGTCAGACCATAGCGGAAGTTGAACAGCAGCGAGGGGCTGAAAACGTAAACGTCGTCGAAGGCCAGTCCCTTGTTGTTGCGGTTCAGGATCACGCCGTTGATGTCGTTGCCGAAGGTGCGTGTCTTGTCCTCTTCCCACCAGTCGCGGTGCAGGCGGACGAAGATGCGGTGATTCTCGCTGAAGGCGTGATCGAAGCGCGCCAGCCAGACCCAATAGTCTTCCAGCGCCTTTCCGTTGCGGTAGAAGTTGTTGAGGTACTCGCGGGTTCCGGTCTGGTTGGGCAGAGGATACAACGCCAGCATGTTCAGCCCCAACTTGCTCACCTGGCTCGAGGGCAACACGTTGCCGGCGATCGGCTGGCGCACGTACTTGCCACCCTCCAACTTGGTGGAGTAAGGATCGTAAACCTGGTAGGAGGACCCCAGCGCCAGGTATTCGGACAGATCGCCCGTGCGCATCTTCGCCGTGGGCACCGTGGCGGTGAAAGTCTGCGGGCTGCCGAACTTGTTCGCCTCGTAAGAGAAGAACCAGAAGGTACGGTTCTTGCCGTTATAGAGCCGGGGAATCAGGACCGGCGCGCCCACCGAGAAGCCGTACCGGTTGTCCTGGTAGATCGGCAGCTTCACTCCCGCGCGGTTGTCGAAGATCGTCGGCGCGTCCAGCATCGAGTGCCGCAGCCACTCATGCGCCTCGCCGTGGAAGGCGTTGGTTCCGGACTTCGTCGAGACGTTCACGGTGCTCCCCGTCGTGTGGCCCAGGGAGGCGTCGAAAGCCGAAGTCTGCACCTTGAACTCGCTGATGGCGGTGGCGGGCGGAGAGAAGGCCACGCGCGGCGAGGTGCCGTCCGAGTAGGTGTTGGATACACCGTCTATGGAAAACTCGTTGCCGTAGTTGCCGCCGCCGTCGGTGGCGAACTGCGAGGGGGCGTTGTTGAAGGCTGCCTTACGCAGCCGCAGGTCGGTTCCGTTTACCGTGCCCGGCGCCAGGTGGACCAGGTCCATGGCGTTGCCGGCGAACAACGGCAATTCCACCACCCGGCGCTCGTCGACTACCTGGCCCAGCGAGGCCTCGGCGGTGGACAGCAGCGGCGTGGTATCCCGAACTTCGATGGTCTCCATCGCCGTTCCAACCTGGAGGTCAATGTTGATCTCGACGGTGTCGTTGATGCGCACCTGAATACCGCCGCGCACCCACTTCTTGAATCCGGCTACCTCGCAGGTGACGCCGTAGTTGCCCGGGATCAGGTAGGGAAGGACGAAATTGCCAGCGTTGTTGGTCTTGGCCACGGCCGAGACGCCGGTGTTGTCGTTAAGAATGCGGACTTCCGCGCCCGCCACGGCCGCGCCGCTGGAATCCAGCACTCGGCCCAGGACGGTACCGCGTGCGTCCTGTGCCAGAGCAAGGGCGGGCAGAAACAGAGCAATGGCAATTGATACGAGAGTCTTCATCATTTTACTCCCACTAGTGATACAGCCAACCCAGTACACGCTGCCTGGCTGTCGGTTCA
This sequence comes from uncultured Solibacteraceae bacterium, assembly GCA_964406685.1. Taxonomy (GTDB): domain Bacteria; phylum Acidobacteriota; class Terriglobia; order Bryobacterales; family Bryobacteraceae; genus JACQZT01. Next base: position 3,448 of record CAYOTD010000375.1, read on the forward strand.
AAGGATACCACCGTCCTGGCTGATATTTCAATCCTGAAACCTGAGCAGAGCCATGTGGGATTTCTCTACAGCAGGGAGAACCTCCCCGGCCGGATCGCCAAGCGGTAACCTTTTCAGGGAGTCCCAGCACCGTGACAGTTGAAAATGTCGTGCATTCTTCCGGGATCGGATCTACAATGATCCTGCTCGGGATATTTCAGGCTTCATAGGCAGGGAGGGTCGATCCTATGTTTGAGAGCCTCGACGATCAGATCAAGCGCGACGACCAATTGGAAACCACCACCAAGGAGCGCGTAGTCCGTTGGGTGGCTATTGCTGTGGTTTCCGTGCTGGTTTTCGCCGGTGTCTTCTTCAGCGTGCGGATGCTGGAATAGGACAGGGGTCAGTTCAGGTAGCCGCCCGCCGGGAATTCGGCGGGGCCGAGTTTTTCCATCAGAGCCAGGGCTTTCCGCGTATACTGGGCACTCGTGTTGTAGGTGCGCAGGATTCCGGTCAAGTCCTTGTCTCTATATAGCTTAGATTCGGCCAAGCGTTGGGCGACGGTGTGAATCCCGGCGCTCACGGTAGGGAAGCCTTTCCGGCCGCTATCCCAACCGAAAATGTTGTTCCCGCGGCAATCGCGCCCGCCGCCGGATTCAATCAGTGCGATGGCGGGCAACAGCCGCCAGTCCAGGCCGTAGCCGTCGGCTGCGGCAAGAAAGTCGGCGGCCAGGGTTTGCGCCGGCGAGTCATACTTCAGGAAGAACTCGCGCAGCCGGGCCAGCCGCGGATCCTCCTCGTGGGATAGGGGCAGAAGTGAAGCGCTGTCGGTGCCCGGCGCTTGCGCCAGCAAACCCGCCACCACTACGATCTTCCTTGAAAGGGATCTCACGCGGAGTATCTCCTCCTTTCCAAAACTGTCTTCGATCTGACCAGGAACGAAAGGAACCGGAGCCTGCAAACTACTGAAAAACTATATATTTCCGTATTTGCCAGGGGAGGGGTGCGTCAAAGTCACATGGGGCTATTATAACAGACCCGAGAACAACGCAAGCCCCGCCTGCGATCTTCCGGGTACCAGTCGCACCTTGTTCAAGAAGGACCGGGATGAGCCTCGCGCGGAGATTGGCCGGCGCCGGAATCGCGGCCGCGCTTTGCCTGGCCGCCTGGTGGTCCCTCCGCCTGGCGCGCGCGGACCGGCTTGGCCGCCAGGATTCCCCCCAGGCGGTGCGGCGTGCCTCCCAACTGGCGCCCGCCCACGCCGGCTATCCCGCCCTGCTCGGAGACTGGCAGGGAGCCGTTTCCCGCAACCCCTATGATTCCGCCAGTCTGATCCGCCTGGGCCTGGACGCAGAGGGGCGAGGCGACTTCGCCCTCGCCGAGCGTTCCCTGCTGCGGGCGGCCGAGGTCGATCGCCTCTACGAGCCCGGCTGGGCTCTCGCCAACTACTACCTCCGGCGCCAGCAGTGGGACCCGTTTTGGAAATGGGCGAAAACGGCCGCCGGCACCAGCCCGGCGCCTCCCCAGGCTGTCTATCGCCTGTGCCGGGAGGTCACGCCCGACCTCGGCCTCATCTTCCAGCGCCTGGAGCCTCGCGGCCCGCGCAACCTGGGAGCTTTCCTATACTGGTTGGGAGACCAGAAGGATTCAGCAGGCCTGCGCGCCGTCCTGGGGCGGGCGGTTGAGATCGCAGGCCCCGGCGAGCGCGATGCCCTGTTGTCCTGCACCGGCGCCGCGCTCCGTCTGGGAGCCACGGCCGACGCCCGCCGTACCTGGAACCGGATGATCGAGCGTGGGTTACTCCCCTTTGAGAAGCTCGACCCGGAATCCGGCGCCAGTCTGACAAACGGCGATTTTCGCCAACCGCCCTCCGGGGAGATCTTCAACTGGTACCTGCGGCCGGTCGTCGGCGTCGCGAGCCGCTGGCGGGGTCCCGGACAGGTGCGCTTCGAGTTTTCCGGCAATCAGCCCGAGCGTTGCACCCTGCTCGAACAAACCGTGCCCGTCCTCGGCGGCCGGCGCTACCGGCTTCTCTGGCGCCACACCGCCACCGGGATCGCCGCGGGGGCGGGGCCTGTTTGGGTGGCCGGCGATACCGCCGCCGCAGAACCCTCGTTCGAGTTCACCACGCCGCGGGCGGGGGACACAATCCTCCTCCGCCTGGAGTACCGGCGGGTTCCCGGCACCACGCGAATCGATGGGGTGCTGACGCTGAACGAGGTCCAACTCCAGCTTCGCTGAAACGGGGACAGACGGGACGT
>CAYOTD010000376.1:0-5680 GCA_964406685.1 uncultured Solibacteraceae bacterium
AGGCCCGCCTCTTCCAGCCGCCGCCAGGCGATCTCCCAGGTGTACTTCTGCTCGAACAGGCGCCGCGCCGAGACGCCCATTTCCTCGCGCCAGTCGCGGGAGCCGAGCAGGACGTTGATGGCGCCGCGGATGGCGTCGGGGGTGTCGGCCAGCATCAGGTGGCGGCCGTCCTCCGCCTCCAGGCCTTCGGCGCCGATGGAGGTGGACACCACCGGCAGGCCGGCCGCCCAGGCCTCCAGGATCTTGACGCGCGTACCGGAGCCGGAAAGCAGCGGGGCCACGGCGAGGCGCGCCCGCGCCAGCTCGGTCACCGCGTCCTCGACCGGTCCGGTGAGGTCCACGCGCGGGTCGCCGCCGACCAGGTCCAGGACGGCGTCGGGGTTCTTTCCGACGATCCGCCAGCGCAGGTTCGTCCAGCGCCGGCGCAGCCGCGGCCAGACGCGGCGGGCGAAGAACTTCACGGCGGCGCGGTTGGGGTGGTATTCGAGGTTGCCCGAGAAGACAATGGCCTCCTGCTTCTCCACCGCCGGCAGGGGCTGCAAGGGGAGGGCGTTGGGGTAGACACGGACACAGGCATCGGGCGCCAGTTGGCCGATCCGTTCAGCGTCCCATTGGCTGGTGGCGAGGGTCACGGCGAAGCGCGGCAGCCAGAGCCGCTCCATCGCGGCGGAGGCCCGGGCGAAGCGCCGGAACATGGGCGCGGCCAAGCCGCCCTCGACCGACGCCGTCCGCTCGAGCAGGGTGGATTCGATGTTGTGCATGTCGAGGACGACGCGGCGGCACACCTTCTCAATCTGCGCCAGGTAGGGCGCGCACCAGAAGTGCTCGATCAGCGCCAGTTGGTAACTCCGCCCCGCCAGCAGGCGCGCCAGGGGCCGCTCGTAGCCGGCGAAGCGGTCGCTCAGGGGAGGAACTCCCCGCGCGAAGCGAAGCAGGTTGCGCGCGGCGCGGGGCAGCGGCGCGCGCGAGTGCAGAGGCAGCTTGAGAATATCGATGCGCCGGGCCAGCCCGTCGGGGAAGCTCATGCGGGGATCCCGCTGGCCCAGCTCGCAGAAAAGGATGACGTCGATGGTGTAGCGGCGGGCGAGGTGCCGGAGCAGGGAGGCCGTGCGCAGGGCGCCCCCGCCGGTGGTCGGGAAAGGAGATTCGGGGGCGAGGATCAGCGCCGCCGGCTTAGCAGCCGAATCGTCGGATGGCGTCGACATACACCTCCCGGGTCCTTATCGCGGTGCGTTCCCAACTGAACAGCCGGGCGCGCTCGAGCGACTTGCGCCGCCATGCGCCGCGCCACTCGGGATTGTCCAGCGCCGCCCGCATCGCCTCGGCCCAGGGGCGCGGATCGCGGCCGTCCAGGCGGACGGCGGCCACTCCGGCGACCTCGCCGACGGCGGGGTCGCGCGAGGCTACGACCGGCGCCCCGCACTGCATTGCCTCCAGCACGGGCAGCCCGAATCCCTCATAACAGGAAGGGTAGAGGAAGGCGGAAGCGCCGGAGTAGAGGGCGGGCAGGTCGCGCTCCTCCACCGCTCCGGGCATCTCCAGGCCGGGAAGGGGAGGGGGCGGCACGAAGCCCTTGCCAGGACGGCCGGCCAGCACGAGATCGACCTCGGCGCCGCGCCGCACCTCGCGCCAGGCTTCGACAATGACCTCCAGGTTCTTGCGCGCCTCCAGCGTTCCCAGGCAGAGGAAATACGGCCGGGGCCGCGGCGGCGGATCGACGGGCCGGAAGTGGGCGGAAGCGGCGAGGGGCACCGCCACCACGCGGGAGGGCGGCAGCAGAAACGTCCCGATCGCCTGCCGCCGCACCGTCTCGCCGGGGGTGACGATCATGGTCGCCAGACCCAGCCGCAGCAGGGCGGGCGTGCGGCGCCGCACCCGCTCCGCCGCCGCCTGCCAGGGGGCGTCCATCCAGGGGGCCAGATCGTGTAGCGTCATAACGGTGGGGCAGACGGGCAGATAGGGGACCGCGAAATCGACTCCGTGGAACACGTCGACCTGGCGTCGCCTCAACTCCACCGGCAAGCCGAGCGACCACCACCTGCCGGTCCATCGGGCCGAGGTCCCGTTCCGATGGGGCGCCTGGTCGGAGAGCGGAACGATCTCATCACCGGCGAAGGTGCGCGCCAACGCCGCCGCCAACTCGTCGAAGTACCGCCGTATGCCGCCGGTGGGGACCACCAGCGGCGTTGCGTCGAGGGCGATCCTCATCCCTGAGCGGAGGCTCGCGCGGCCGGGTGGAAGCTGCCGACCGCGACCGCCTCATCGGTGAACGCTTCAAAAACGGTGTACAGCTTGGTGATCTGAAGAACGTCGTGCACCCGCTTCTGCGCGTGCACCAGCTTCATGATTCCTCCCTGGCTGGTGATGGTGGCGAAGGCCCCGACCAGTTCGCCGAGACCGGCGCTGTCGATGTAGTTCACCTCGGCGAGGTTCACCAGGATATTCCGCTCGCCTTTGGCGGCGAGGCTCTTGATCGTCTCGCGGATTACGCCCGAGCCGTCGCCCAGTGTGATCCGCCCCTTGAGGTCGACAATGCTGACATCGCCGGCCGCGCGGATGCCCGCCGTGCATGCCATAGTCAGATTCCTCCCTAGCCCAGTCTGGCTGCCTCCAGAATCCCTCGCGTCTGAACGGAAGTCAAGGCAGAGGCGGTTTTGTTGAAAAGAAAGGACATAATTGGTTTTGTTTGGTCAATTTTCAAAGAGCGGGAGGTTGGGCCGCACTGGGGCGACTACCGATTCGAGGATAGCATGGGGCTGTGAGGGAATGCCGCTAAGTTGTTGTATCTATTATTATTATGTGCTGTGAACGTCAGGCTATTGTGGCTACGATTCTCGCTACGGACGCCGGCGGCAACTCGAGTCGAATCACCGAGCCGGAGGCTTCGGGCTTGACCAGGCGCGGCTTCACCAGGTCGGGTTGTGCCTGGCTGTTGTGGGCCTGGACGGTGGCGCTGGCCAGCACGTCCGCGCGGGCCGAGACTACCCTGGCGCCGGGGACCGAGATCGCCACCGGATGCGCCTGGTCGTGGGAGGCGTGGCTGCATGTGATCACCAGGGTCTTGTCCTTGATCGAGGCGGAGCCGGCCAGTCCCGGCGCCTTCATCGGGGCCGCGGGGGCGCCGAAGACGGCGCGGACGGCCTGGCCGTTGTGGTGGTCCTTGTAGAGATCGAAGACGTGGTAGTTGGGCGTCGCCCAGAACTTGTCCTCGTAGGCGATGAACAGGCTGTGGATGCAGTTGACCAGTTGGGCGACATTGGCCATGGCGATCTTGTCGGCATGGCGGTGGAAGGTGTCGAGGGTGATGGCGGCCACCAGGGCGTCGCGCATCGTGGTGTTGTAGCCGAACAGCAGGTGCGGCGGCAGGTCCGGCCCCTCGCGGTGCCAGGCGCCCCACTCATCGACGACGAGCTTGACGCGGCGGTCGCGGTCGAACTCGCCCATCACGGCCCAGTGGCCGGTGATGAGGGACTCCATGCGGTCGGCACGGGCCAGCAGGTCGTAGTAATCGTCGACGGTGAAGTCGAGGGCCTGGCCCTTGCCGGTGGTTCCGCAGTAGTAGTGCAGGGCCCAGCCCCAGACGCGGCCCAGCAGGCCCGGACTCTTGCTTCGGAGGGCGGAGAAGAAGCCTCGCGACCAGTTCAGATCGCCGCTGTTGGGGCCGGCGGGGATCAGCTTGACGGGCACGCCGAAGCGGGGATACCAGGAGGTGAAGCGGCGGAACTCGACCGAGTATTCCTCGGGAGTGAAGTCGCCGCCGCAGCCCCAGCTCTCATTCCCGATGCCCCAGTACTCGACGTTGAACGGCGGGCCGCCGCGCAGGTCGCCCAGGGTCGTCGTGCCGGCCGGGGAGTTGCAGTACTCGACCCAGTCGTAGAAATCGCGCGGCGAGCCGCTGCGCACGTTGGCGGCGATGTAGGCTTTTCCGCCGGTCTCCTGGCAGAAGCGCAGGAATTCGTTGGTGCCGAAGGCGTTGGGATCGTACTTGGCGGCGTGCGGGGGGGCCTTTTCCAGGTGGCGGTTGTCGATCCAGAAGTTCGAACGGCGGGGGCGGGCGGCGCGGGGTCCGACGCCGTCGCGCCAGTTATAACTGTCGGCGAAACAGCCGCCGGGCCAGCGGAACAGGGGAGCGTTGATCTTCTTGAGGGCGTCGATCAGGGCCTTGCGCATGCCGCCGACGTTCGGGATGCGAGAATTCTCGCCCACCCAGATGCCGTCGTAGACCACGCCTCCCAGATGCTCGACGAAATGCCCGTGCACGAGCGGGGAGATGGGGCCGATGGGCTCGTTCACCAGGACCGTGACCGTGTTGTCCGAGGCACGGGAGGTGCGGGGAGCGGCGAGAGCGCCGGCGGAGGAGAACAGGAATGCGCGACGATTCATGCCGATTACTGTACCACCGGCGGAGAATGTAATGGCGTACATTCGACGGCGGGCCGACTACTTGGCAACTTGGCAAAATAGTGATAGGATGGAACTGCCATGGACGCCAGAATGCACGCCCGGCTGGCCGCCCGCGCCACGGTTTTCAAGGCGCTGGCTCATCCCTCCCGGCTTTTCGTTGTCGAGCAGCTTGCGGAAGGCGAGCGGTGCGTGTGCGAACTGAGGGAGATGATCGGCGCCGACATCTCGACGGTCTCCAAGCACCTGTCGGTTCTGAAGAGCGCGGGGATCGTCGAGGACAGCAAGCGCGGGCTTCAGGTCTACTACCGGTTGAAGATGCCGTGCGTATTGCGTCTGTTCGATTGCGTCGGCGAGGCAATGGAAGACAATGCGAGGGAACGATGGGAACTGGTGAGCCTGTCGAAGTGAACGGGCGGCGTCCGGGACTGGTGATGTGCGTCTGCACGGGAAAGTGCCCGGGCTTCGCCAAGATGGACATCTGGGACTTCATCAACCGCGCGCGGGTGGAGTTGCCGGTGGAATTCGGCGTCATTCATCCGCAGCTTTGCGAAGAAGACGGCGACCGGTACCTGGCGGATGCGCTCCGGGCGAGACGGCCGCTGGTGATCGCGGGGTGCGCGCCCAACATGCAGTACAAGCTGTTCCGGGACGCGTTTGCCGCCAACGGGATGGACGTCAAGCGGGACATGCGGCCGGTGGACATCCGCGATCTGACGACGGAGGAAGCGGTGGAGAAGGTCGCGGCGGAACTGCGCGCGACGGGGGGGAAGGAAGATGACTGAGGCGACGTTCATGGGCGTTCCCCGCGCCCGCATCCCGTGGTACCCGGCCATCGACTACGACAAGTGCAACTACTGCATGGCGTGCGACGAGTTCTGCCCGCACCGGGTTTTCGAACGCCGGGAGGGGGAACCGAGCCTGGTGGTGGCGAATCCCGCCAACTGCGTGGTGTTCTGCCGGGTGTGCGCCAAGGCCTGCCCGGTGGGGGCGCTTTCGTTCCCCGGCAAGCCGGAGACCGTCGCGCTCATCCAGCGAATCCGGGAGGAGAGGGCCGTCCAATGAGACCCGAAATGCTGGTGGTGACGCAGGACAAGTTCGAGTTCCGGATTCCAGCGGCCGGCTACCTGTTCAACGAGAACGACGTATGGGCGCGGGCGTCGGAGGGGGTGGCGCGGGTCGGCGTCTCCGACTATCTGCAACAGCGGCTGACGGAGGTGGGTTTCTTCGAGCCGCCGGAGAAGGACGCGGAGGTGGAGCAGTTCGGGGAGTTGGGGAC